>JANWXR010000660.1 GCA_025057205.1 Anaerolineales bacterium
GCTGGATCCAGTCTGCTTGCATCACTTCGGCTGCGCCGGGCCAGCGTTTGACCTGAGCGTTGAGTTCGGCCCACACGCCTTCAGGGATGTGAACTTCGTGATAGAGCTGGCGAAGTAAGTCGAAGTGACCGATCGCAGCCAGGTTGGTCAGCGGGGAAATATCACTGACCACAATCATAAGCGGCCAAGCTCTCTCAGATTGGTCAGGTCTTGCTGCAGGTCGGCAGCGTCGTAGTGAGGCGAGATGCGGCGCGAGGCCAGCAGTTGTCGAAACTCCCACAACGACATCCCTGCCAGATCGCGCGCCTTGCCGATACCCAGCCGGCGCCGGGCGTACAACCACACGGCCAATTCAACCTTTAGCTTAGGGACAGTCAGGTGGGCCGAGTCCAGGATTTCCTGGGGGAGTTCAATCCCGGTCTACATTACTCACTCTCCGGTCTGATTCTACTTAGGAGTTACGCAGTTGACGGAAGCACATAAAGTGGGCGGGCCAAATAGGCGCGGATGGCTTCGCGCACAATAC
>JANWXR010000661.1 GCA_025057205.1 Anaerolineales bacterium
TTCTCCGCTTCCACCCAGTGCAACGTTAGCATCAATCGCTCAGCTGGCAGCACCTCCAGGATGTGCTCCGGCCATTCAATTACTATCACGCCCTCGGCATTCAACAAATCATCGAAGCCGATGGCCAGCGCCTCCGTGCCGGAGCGTAGCCGGTAACAGTCGAGGTGCCACAGACACAGGCCGTCGGCGCGGCGATACTCGTTGACCAGCACAAAGGTCGGGCTGGTAACCGGCTCAAGCGCGCCCCAGCCACGGCCCACACCGCTGACGAAAGTGGTCTTGCCGCTGCCCAGCTCGCCGCTCAGGCCGATCACGTCGCCGGGCCGCAACCGTTCGCCGAGGCGGACGCCCAGCCGCACCGTCTGCTCCGGCGCATGACTGATGAACTCAAGCGCGCGTTGATCGAGGATGGGCATCGCACCCGGATTATACGTCCGCCTTCTCCAGAGGGTGTGCACGCAAAACATGTCAGCCGCACCCTGAGCGGACGCTGAGCGAAGCGAAGCGGCAGTCGAAGGGGCGGCCT
>JANWXR010000662.1 GCA_025057205.1 Anaerolineales bacterium
AAGCATCAATCGTTCCGACATCCACCCAGTAGCCAGTGAAGGATTGATGTGGACGCACGCGTGATTAACGTGACCATCGCGCCTGATGAGCTGGCCCGACGCAAAGCGGCCTGGCAGCCGCCCCCGCCGCGTTACAAGACCGGCGTCATGGCGAAGTATGCCAACAGTGTGTTGTCGGCATCGGTAGGCGCGGTGACGGCATGAGCAGATTACGTAATACGTACGTAACGTATTGCGTATTGCGTGAGCGGATGAATGAGTATTCGGCAACCGAAGGTGGAGACGGCAAGGCGTTGATGGAAGTGGCCTATGGCCGGCTATCTTTGGAGATGCTGATGCAGCAAAGCCTACTTCACTACTCTCTACTTTCTAGAAAGTAGAAAGTGGAAAGTAGAACGTTTGAAAGATGGAGAAGACCATGAAACTGACCGGCGCCGAAATCGTTTGGGAATGTCTGGTGCGCGAGGGTGTGAACGTCATCTTCGGCTACCCCGGCGGAGCGATCCTGCCGACCTACGACGCGATG
>JANWXR010000663.1 GCA_025057205.1 Anaerolineales bacterium
ACCGACCGCATCGCGGTGCTCAACTTCGGGCAGAAGATCGCCGAGGGCTCGCCGGCCGAGATCCAGGCCGATCCGGTGGTGCGCAAAGCCTATCTCGGGGGCGGGGCGACATGAGCGCGATGCTCGAGGTGCGGGACCTCGTCACCGCCTACGGCAAGATCGAGGCGCTGAGAGGCGTCTCGCTCGAGGTGCAAGCGGGCTCGATCACCTGTCTGCTCGGGCCGAACGGCGCGGGCAAGACCACGCTGATGATGACGATCGCGGGAATACTCAGGCCGCGCGCCGGCTCGGTGCGCTTCGCCGGCCGCGAGATCGCCCGCCGGCCGCCGCACGAAATCGTCGGCGCGGGCGTTGCGCTCGTACCGGAGAACCGGCTGGTCTTTCCCGGCATGAGCGTGCGCGAGAACCTGTACGCGGGCGCGTACCTGCGCCGCGACGGCGAGATCGAGGCCGACCTCGAGCGGCTCTTCGAGCGCTTCCCGCGGCTGCGCGAGCGCGCCGGGCAGGACGCCGGCACGCTCTCCGG
>JANWXR010000664.1 GCA_025057205.1 Anaerolineales bacterium
GGCAGAGTTGTTGCCCCAAAAGGTAGAAGTTCAAAGAGAAATTTGTATAACGTGAAAATGACCGGACGGTAATAGGGCAGCCCGGTAACGTCCGTCCAGAGTTGGAAGTAAGTCTTGTTTATCGCGAAGTTGAAGTTCGGAAAGTCATCCCAGAAGTACGGCAGGGAAATGGTCGGCCCGTAAAGCAGGCCAACCAGAACGGTGGCCAACGCCGCGCTGATTAACTTGGAATCAGCAACCCTTTGCATCAGTGTTTGTTGCCGCGAAGCATAGCCGGGCCGAGGGATGAAGCAGCACCCTGATAGTAGGCGTCTGACCGGGCCGATTTGGGGGCAGTGTGAGCGGGTCAAGCCATTGTGTTTCACGCAGGCCGTAGGTTCACTGATGAATGTACCCGCCCACCAGACCGTGCGCGGCCTCCATAATGACCTCGGAGAGCGACGGGTGTGCGTGCACGTTGCGGGCAATCTCCTCCACCGTCAGCTCCATGTTGTGCGCCAGCGTGAACTCCGGCAGCAGCTCGGT
>JANWXR010000665.1 GCA_025057205.1 Anaerolineales bacterium
ACGTCGAGCGCGGCCAGGCAGGCGGCCACGTCGGGCACGGTCATGGCGCTGGAGAACAGGAACGGGCGCGCGCGCTGTCGCAGCCACTCGATGATGAGCGGCTTGCCCGCCACCACGCCGCCCACCACGCCGAACGCCTTGGAGAGCGTGCCGACCTCGATATCCACCTTGCCGTGCAGGTCGAAGTGGTCTACGATGCCGCGCCCACCCCGGCCCAGTACGCCCTCGCCGTGCGCATCATCCACCATCAACGGGATGGACTCGGCGGCGGCCAGCGCGTACAAGTCGGGCAACGGGGCGATGTCGCCGTCCATGCTGAAGACGCCGTCGGTGATGATTAGGGCCCGCGGCGGTTTGCCATCTGACTTCGGCTTGCTGAGTGCGCCGGCCTGCTTCTCTTGCGCAATCAGTTCGCGCAGGTGGGCGACCGAGTTGTGGTCGTAGGCGACGATTTTCGCGCCGGAGAGGCGGCAACCGTCAATAATCGAAGCATGGTTGAGCCGGTCGGAGAAGATGACGTCTTCT
>JANWXR010000666.1 GCA_025057205.1 Anaerolineales bacterium
GACTTGGGCTTCGTAGGCCAGCCGGGCAAAGTGCGGCGCGTCCAGCGTTTGCAGCCAGTCGGCCACGGTCTGCCGGTCAAGCGCGGCGGCCTCCGGTGCGGCGAGAGGGTCTGTTGGGTCGGGAACGCGCCGACCCAGCGCCTTCACCGCCTGCCAGATTTTGTTGGCCTCGGCATACACATCCATACCCCATACGCTCGCGTCGTTCTCCCGGCCGGAACGACCTTCAAGCACCAGCCAGCCCGCCTCATCCCAGCGAGACTTTACCGGGTCAAGGACTAAACCAAATTCACCGGCCAGCGTCCGCATCCGCATGTGGCCCTCATCAATGAACTCACCGCCGGCCTCGGCATATTGGCCTTCGGCGAAGCCACGGAAGGTATGGCAGCGCCCGCCCACGCGGTTGCGCGCCTCAAGCACGGTGACGCGGCAGCCCGCACGATGCAAGTCAAGCGCCGCACTCAGGCCGGCCAGCCCAGCCCCGATGACGATTGCCGTTTTCGTCATGCAGCCTCCGAACGATT
>JANWXR010000667.1 GCA_025057205.1 Anaerolineales bacterium
ATTACCATGACCAAATCTGAAAAGTTATCTTTGGTGTTGCGAAGCACATCCTTCACAATCCGAGAACGCTTGATGCCGGCAAGAGCATGTTCGACCTTGACACGAACCCTGGACATCTTGCGGTTCTTTTCTTTCTCACGAGCGGTTAGTTCTTTGCCGCGCGGCTTTTTTTCGGTTGAGACAATTTCCTGACCTTCGGCTCGTACCCTTGAAAACCTGTGTCTTTATGCAGCGTAATGTGCCGCGGGTAAGAAATCTTTTCTGTATCGGCAACCTTCTTGTCATGCGTTTTGCCTGGGTAGGTTTGGCTCAAGTACGAGATCCGTTTCCTCTTGGCGGTGGCAATGATGACATTCTTGTCACTATGGGTTTTGCGCTTGCCACTGTAGTACAAGGCCTGTTTTTCAGCCTTTTTCGGCCTTTGGCGGCGTCGTTCCGTGCCGTCAATAATGGAATCCACCGCATCCGGCCGGTCCTGTTCCCTGACTTTGAACTTCTTGGGGTCGCGCTCGGGCGTCGCACC
>JANWXR010000668.1 GCA_025057205.1 Anaerolineales bacterium
CCGGCCTCCGCCGTGCCGCTGTGTGCCGTGGCCGTGCAGCACCTCTGCAATCGCGTCATGGCCGACCACGGCCTGAGTGGTGTGTTCAACCTGCTCGTTGGCAGTGGCAACGAGATCGGCGAGCGGCTGATCAACGACCGGCGCCTGCCGCTCATCTCCTTCACCGGCTCGGTGAGCATGGGGCGGCGCGTGGCCGAGGCCGTCGCCCGCCGGCTGGGTCGTAGCATCCTGGAGCTGGGCGGCAACAACGGCATCATCGTCACCGAAGACGCCGACCTTCAGCTGGCAACGCGCGCCATCCTGTTCGGCGCGGTAGGCACTGCCGGGCAGCGTTGCACCTCCACACGCCGCATCTTCATGCATAAGTCCATCGCTAAAGACCTGACCGAGCGGCTGGTGAACGCCTACCGTCAGGTGACCATCGGCAACCCGCTGGACGACGGCGTGCTGATGGGGCCGCTGGTGAACGAGAAGGCGGTGGAGGACATGTTCGCCGCGCTGGAGAAAATCAAAGAGCAGGG
>JANWXR010000669.1 GCA_025057205.1 Anaerolineales bacterium
AAGGGGCGGCACGTTCCCTGATAACCTTTGCGTGCACACGTTGTGTAGTCCCCGTACCAACTTACTCAAAAGCCGGCGGATTGCTTTTGAGCCGCGAATGGGCACGAATTTTCAACCACGAGTGGCTCTACTAATAAAAAAGTCAATCTGAACTGCGAAGATGCCAAGAGTGCGAGTGTATCGCGAAGACCTTCTTTGTGTTGGGTGTCGAACCGCGAAGATGTGAAGAGCGCAAAGAGGCTCGCTAAGCCTTTTGTGCCAGGTGTTGAACCGCGAAGACGCGCTAAGAACGCGAAGGAATGAAGGCGAAGCCTTTGCGCTTTTCGCCGCGCTTTTCGCCGCGCTTTTCGCCGCGCTCTTTGTGGCTTGGCGGTGAGATCAGAGTTTTTGCAGTGGGGTCATACCTGGCTTCGCGGATCGGACGGATAACGCTGCCTGCATAGCAGCAATCACCTGGAGGATGAATGCTCAAACGGTTGCATGCATTCAGTGGATATGGAGTGGAAAAGCGGATACGCGT
>JANWXR010000066.1 GCA_025057205.1 Anaerolineales bacterium
AGCTCGCCCACCGGCAACTCGCCCTCGATGATGACCAGGCCGTCCACTTCCGGCGCATCGCGGTAACTGCGGCCCACGCTCAACCCGTCTCCATTGCCCTCGACGAGCACCGGCAACGTGCGGCCCACCTGCGCCTGGTTCTTCTCCAGCGAGATGCGCTGTTGCACTTCCATCAGACGGTCGCGGCGCGCCTGCTTTACTTCTTCGGGGATCGGGTCGCCAAGCGACGCGGATGCCGTGCCCGGCTCGAACGAGAAGGTGAACACACCGATGCGGTCGAAGCGCAGTTCTTCGACAAACTTCACCAGCGCCTCGAACTCCTCTTCCGTCTCGCCGGGGTAGCCGACGATGAACGTCGAGCGCAGCGCCAGATCGGGCATGGCGGCGCGCATCTTCTCCAGCGTGCGATAGACCCACTCGATGTTGGACGGGCGGCGCATACGGTACAGCGTCTGGGGATGCCCGTGCTGGAGCGGCATGTCGAGGTAGTGCACGATCTGCGGGTGCGCGGCCATCGTCTCGATCAGCCGGTCGGTCACATAGCCGGGGAAGGCGTACATGATGCGGATCCAATCTATCTCCGGCACGGCCCGCACTAGTTGCTCCAGCAGATGCGCCAGCCCGTCCTTCATTCCGAGGTCGTGGCCGTAGTCGGTGGTGTCCTGCGCGATGAGCACCAGCTCGCGCACGCCCCGGTCGCGCAAGGTGCGTGCTTCGTGCAGGATAGAGTCGAGCGGGCGTGAGACCGCCGTGCCCTTGATGAGCGGGATGGCGCAGAACGCGCACGGGCGGCGGCAGCCGTCGGCGATTTTCAGATAGGCGCTGGCCCCCTGCTGCGCCACGCGCAGCGCGCCGTGCTCGTCCGTGCCAACGGTGGTCGCCTCGGTCGGCAGGTGATACAGCGGCGCAGGCGTCCCGCGCTCACGCAGCCGCTGGACGAAGTCCACGATGTCCATCCAGCGCCGCGTGCCGATGAGGCCGTCAATCCCCGGCGACCACTTGAGCAGTTCCGCGCCATAGCGCTGGGAGAGGCAGCCGGCAGCGATGAGCAGCTGCCCGCGCTTCTTGCGCCCGGCCAGCTCGTTGAGCACGCGCACCGATTCCTGTCTGGCCGGGCCGATGAAGCCGCAGGTGTTGACGATGAGCACCTCGGCCTTGCCCGGCTGGTCGGTGAGGGTGTAACCCGCCTGCCCTAGCAGCTGCGCCATACTCTCCGAGTCCACCGTGTTCTTGGCACAGCCAAGGCTGACGAGGTGGAAGTGTTTAGGTTTGAGCTTTGACATTCTGATTCGTGTTACGTGTTGCGTATTGCGTATTCCGTATTCCGTATTGCGTACGCGATACGAAATACGGAATACGTTCGAATGCCTCCATCACTCTCACGGCGTTGGTGATGGCGTCGGCGTCACCGCGCCATCCACCGTCCACAGGCGAATCACCACTTCGCCCAGGTCGCCGAGCGTGCCCTGATCCTGCCCGTTGAACACGACGCGCGTGCCGCGAGCGTTGCCCGTCCACAGCTCCACGACCGTGTTGCCGACGAACTCGCGCGTCTGGCCGGGGGCCATCTGCCCGACGAAAGTCTCGACGCCATCTACCACCGCGCGCAGCCACAGGCGCTGCTCGGCGCGCACAAGAACGTTCACGCCCACATAGTTGGGTAACGGCGTCGGCAGCGGCGCGGTCGGCGTGGCGGCGGGCGCGGTCGGTGTGGGCGTTGCCGGCACGGTCTGCGGCGTAATGCCCAGTACGCTGAACGTTGGGCGCGGCGTGGCGGTGATGGCGGGCGTGAAGCCGCCCTGCCACAACTGCCACGCGCCCCACGTGAGTAGCAATCCGAACAGGCCGACGACCACGACGCCGATCAGCAGGTCGCGGGTGAAGATGCGCCGCCACCAGGCGTCGCGCACCGGGGGCATCCCCGGCGTGGGCACCGGCCTGGGACGCGCCTCGGGTTTGCGCGCCGGGGCCGCGAGCGTGAAGAGGCCGCGCTTGCGTGAGTTGGTTTGCAGTTCGGCGAGCAGCGCCTCGACGTCCAGCCCGAGGTAGGCCGCATAGTTTCGTAAGAAGCCGCGCGCCTGGGATGGCGAGGCGAAGCCGGAGAAGTCGCCGGCCTCCATAGCCGCCAGCTGCTTCGCGCGGATGCGCGTGGCTCGCTCGGCGTCCTCCAACGACAGGCCGCGGCTTTCACGCGCTTTGCGCAGTTGCTCACCGATGACGCTCATTGCAAACAAGAAAGCCACCGGCGGGAGCGAGGCCGATGGCTTGCGTGGTCCGACCCGGTCACGCGCGACGGTCGCGCGGCGAACGCTCAGGCCGCCGGCGCTTCTGCGGCTGACTCCGGCTCGGCAGCCGGCTCAGCCGGCGCGGGCGCTTCCGCCGCCGGGGCGCCGGTCTTGAGCGCCTCGCCCTCGCGGTGGACGATCACCTTCACCTGCGGCATCAGGTCGGCCGTCAGGCGCACCTGCACCTTGTACTCGCCCAGCTCGCGCAACGGCTGAGTAGAGATGTTGCGCCGATCCACGTCCAAGCCAGAGACTTCCTTGATTTTGGCGGCGATGTGGGCGGCAGTGATGGAGCCGTAGAGCTTGCCGGTCTCGCCGGCCTTGACCGGGAAGATCAGCGTCAGCGCCGACAGTTGCTCGGCGACGCCCTTCAACTCCTCGTTGAGTTTGGCGCGTGCAATGGCGGCGTTCTGGCGCAGCGTTTCGGCCTGCTTGAGGGCCTCTGGCGTCGCCAGCACGGCCAGCCGCTGCGGCAGCAGGTAGTTGCGCCCATAGCCATCGGCGACCTTCTTCACGTCGCCGGCGTGGCCGAGCTTATATACGTCTTTGAGCAGCAACACTCGCATGGGAATCAAGCCCTTTCTAAGAAGCATTTGGGCGAAGGGTACAACGCCCTGATTGTGATAGACGCTCAGGCTTTAGCGCCAGAGCGGGCCGGATTTTAGCAGACGGGCAAAGTCACTTCAAGGCCGGCGCAGTTTCTCCATCACCACTCCGTCCTCGCCGTGCGCGTAGTAGCGCGGCGCGTGGCCGGCGCGGCGGTAACCGGCCCGCTCGTACAGCGCAATGGCCGCCGCATTGGAGGCGCGCACCGTCAGCCGGATTCGCGGCGTGGGCAGCCGCGCCTCGGCCTCCGCCAGCAGCCGCCGGCCCAGGCCCTGCCGCCGGAAATCCGGATGGACGGCGAGTGTGGCGATCAGGCCTTCATTCGTCCAGACGTTGCGTTCGGCGATGACCAGGCCCACCAACTGCTCTTCGACCACGGCCTTGAGCCGGATGCCGGGGGTGAGCAGGGCCAGGCCCAGCTCCAACAGGCCCCAGGCATCCGGCCCGAAGCAGGCGCGCTCCAGATGCCAGGCGGCGAACCAGTCGCGCAAATCGGCTTTCTGAATCTGCTGCGTGAAGCCGCTCACTTCTCCGCGCGGTCCGACGAAGTGGCTCAAGAGTCCGAAGGCGGTTTTCGCCAGCATCTGAAGTGATTACTTGATTGGCAAACGCCGGACGCGAACGTGGTCCTCCGCTACGCTTACGATGACACCCTGCTCTAATTCGGCAGAGTACTGCGCCAACAACATCTCTAGATGACGATTGACGCTATCGGGAGACATGTTCCGCAGGCGGAAGATGACAACAGTGGGCAAGGTTTCACCGCTGGCGGCAAGCAGGTCGGCAAAGTCCAGGTCGCTGGTCAAAAGAATTCGATCTTCGTCGCGCGCTTTCCTTAGGACCAGCGAGTCCGGCAGGATATTCAGCCCGGCTTCATGAAGATGAAGCGCATCATGGCCTTCCCGGCGCAGAAACGCCACGGTTAGGGGCGAGATGCCCATGTTTGCCAGAAACTTCATGCGGCCACAGGCGTCAGGGGCTGAATCGTCTCCTCGGCCAGCCACGCGGCGTAGCGCAGCGCTTCACGAACATCTTCAGGCTCAAGATACGGGTATGCGGTCACGATGTCCTGGATCGTCATCCCGTTGGCGGTCAGGTTAACGATTAAAGACACGGTGACTCGAGTGCCACGAATGCATGCCCGACCGCCCATAATCTGGGGATCAAATGTGATGCGGTTAAAACCCAGCATACTGCGCTCCTTTCACGAGGCGCCACAACGTCTCCATGCTAAGCTGCCAATGGCAGGGCAGTCAACTTCAGGGCCGTCACCCGGTCGTTGCAGCCTCAACCTACATGTTCTTACACTAACGTTTACTCCTTCTTGTTGCCGCCCGCGAAACCACTCAGAAGGGAGGTGAACTCCATCGGGAAGATGTACTTGGTCGAGGGGCTGGCCCCCAGCGCCTTGAGGGCGTCAAAGTACTGGAGCGTCATCGTCTTCTGGTCAATGCCGCTGGCCGCAGCGTAGATGGTTTGCAGCGCCGCGGCGAAGCCCTCGGCCCGCAGCAGCTGCGCCTGCTTCTCACCCTCGGCGCGCAGGATGTTGGACTGGCGCTCGCCCTCGGCCTGCAGGATGGCGGCCTGCTTCTGGCCCTCGGCCCGGTTGATGGCCGCTTCCTTCTCGCCGGTGGACTCGGTTACCAGCGCGCGGCGCGTGCGCTCCGCTGACATCTGCCGGTTCATCGCTTCTTGCACTTCACGTGGCGGGATGATCTCGCGAATCTCGACATTCGTCACCTTGACGCCCCAGCGCTCGGTCACTTCGTCCAGCTTGACGCGTAGCGTCTGATTGATGTGCTCGCGCTGCGAGAGCACGTCGTCTAGCATGATGCCGCCGATAACGGAACGCAGTGTAGTGGTGGCGATGCCGGCCGCCGCCATCTCGAAGTTGCCCACGCCCACCACCGTCAGCGTGGCATCAACGACTTTGTAGTACCACAGGAAGTCAATCGAGATGGGCGCGTTGTCTTTGGTGATGGAGGTCTGGTGCGGCACCTCGCGCACCTGCTCGCGCAGGTCTACCGTGCGGCCCTGGTCAATCAACGGCAAGAGCAGGACGAGGCCCGGCCCCTTCTGTCCGATGACGCGCCCCAGCCGTAGCACCACCAGACGCTGATACTCCGGCACGATGCGGATGGAGGTGATCAGGATGCCCAGCGCAAACAGCACGAGGATGCCGACCACGCACAGCAAAAACGATCCGCCCAGGAATGCTCCGTTCATGATAAAGCTCCTTTATGTGAGTGAGGGTTGAAAACTTGCCTTGTCTTCGCCGGCGGGCCGGCGGCTCGCTCCATCTGCCGGCGCACCAGGGCGATGATTTCCGGGATCTGCTTGTCGCCTAGCGCCTGACGCGCAGCTTCCTCCAGCACGCGCAGGCTGCGTGCATGACGCCTGATCCGCGCACAGCCGAGGCCCAGCTCCTTGTAATACAACGTTTCCCGGGGAGCCAGGCCGACCGCTTTGCATCACCCCAGCAGCAGCCGGCAGCATGCTCCCGATCGCTGCGCCGGATGGCGGCGATCGCCGTCTGTAATGCGGAAAGAGGTCGGGACGACAATGCAAACACTTCGGCTGAACTTCGCTGAATCGAGGCTGATTATACTGCCTTCGATGACCAGTTATCGAACCGATACGGATTGGCCCCGGAAAAACCGCTTGGCCGCGAAGATTTTGAATCCACGAAGTCACACGAAGGAACACGAAGGAACACGAATAAGTATGAAGAGTCCTAAACGCCTTTCGTGCAACTTCGTGTCTGTCGCATATTCATTTGGTTGCGTCCAGAGGTCGCACTATGATTGCCATTTCGAGTCGAAGACTCTACAATCCACGATGATGCCGACCTTGGCTTTGGCGCTGTCTTACTGGCTTCACTTGCTTGCCACCGTAGTTTGGGTAGGCGGGCTGACGTTGCAGGCGCTGCTCGTCTGGCCGGGAGTGGAGGCGCGCTGGGGTCACAGCCCGGAAGCCGGCCGCTTTCTGCGCGAACTGAACCGGCGCCTCAATCCCTGGGCTTGGCTTAGCCTGGCCGTGCTCACGTTGACCGGCCTGTTCCAGATGGCGGCAGACCCTAACTATCACGGCTTTCTGGCCATAGACAACGCCTGGACGGTCGCCATCCTGCTCAAGCATCTGGCCGTGCTGGGCATGGTGAGCATCGGCGCGGCGCTGCAATGGATCGTCCAGCCGGAGCTGGCACGGTTGACCCTGCTCCAGGAACGCGGCAAACCTGCGCCGCACATCGCCGCGATGCGCAAGCGCGAGACGTTCCTGATGCGCGCCAACCTGATCTGCGCGGCGCTGGTGCTGTTGTGCACCGCCGTTGCGACTGCGCTGTGAACAGTCTATGCGCTCACTTCGGGCTGCGCCGGAGGGGCGACGTGGATGGTTGATGACTGAAGACTGATGACTGATGACTGAACATGGAAGCGTCTTCTCTCCCACTCGATCAGGTCTTGCACGGCGACTGCACCGAGCTGCTCTACACGTTGCCGGAGAAGTCGGTGGACGTAGTGTTCGCTGACCCGCCCTACAACCTGCAACTGCAAAACGAGCTATGGCGGCCCAACCTGACACGCGTGGACGCCGTGGACGAGGAGTGGGACCGCTTTGACGACTTCGCCGAGTACGACGCCTTCACCCGCGCTTGGCTCACCGGCTGCCGCTGCGTGCTCAAAGACAGCGGCACGCTCTGGGTCATCGGCACGTATCACAACATCTATAGGGTAGGGGCAATTCTGCAAGACCTCGGTTACTGGATCCTCAACGACCTGGTATGGATCAAGTCTAATCCAATGCCCAACTTTCGCGGCGTGCGCTTCACCAACGCACACGAGACGCTCATCTGGGCGCAGAAGAAGCGCGGCGCACGGTATACGTTCAACTATCGCGCGCTCAAGGCGCTCAACGACGACCTGCAGATGCGCAGCGACTGGTATCTCGGCCTATGCACCGGTCAGGAGCGGCTCAAGCTCAACGGGCAGAAGGCTCACGCCACGCAGAAGCCGGAGGCGCTCCTCTACCGTGTGCTGCTCGCTAGCAGCAAGCCCGGCGATGTGATCCTCGACCCATTCTTCGGCACGGGCACTACCGGCGCTGTGGCGAAGAAGCTGCGCCGCCGCTGGATCGGCATCGAGAAGGAGAAGAAGTACGTGGCGCTCGCCCGTGAGCGCATTGCTGCGGTCACACCCAGCCTGATCGAGGACGACAGCATTTACGCTCTCCCGGAGAAACGCAGTGTGCCGCGCGTGCCCTTCGGCTCGCTGCTCGAGCACGGCCTGCTCCAGCCGGGGCAAACGCTCTACTTTGGCCGGCAGGGGCGCTTCACCGCCACCGTCCTCGCCTCCGGCCAGATTCGCTTTAACGGTGTGGTCGGCTCTATCCATGCCATCGGGCGCGAATGTCTGCGAGTGGATGGCAAGAACGTACCCTCGTGCAATGGCTGGGAACACTGGTTCTACGACGACCCGGAGACCGGCGAGCGTCGCCCGATTGACGTCCTGCGCGCCCGGCTGCGGAAAGTTGGGTCTTGACTCGGCCCGGCGCTTCAACCTGCTCTACGGCGAGGTCTTCCCTGAGCCAGAGGTCCTCATCGGCGAGATGCCCACGCTCGTCAGCATCAACGGCAAACAGAAGATGAGCGAGTCGCTGGGCAACGCCATCTTCCTCTCAGACGACGCGGCCACGGTGAAGGCGAAGGTGAGGATGATGTACACTGACCCAGCCGGCTGCGTGCCACCAACCCCAGCACGATGGAGAGCAACCCGGTCTTCATTTTCCACGACGCCTTCAACGCCGATAAGGCGAGGCCGAAGTCGCTGAACTGAAGGAGCGCTACTGCGCCGGCAAGGTCAGCGATGTGGAGGTGAAGGCCCGGCTGGCACGCGCCCTCAACGCCTTCCTCGAGCCGTTCCGCGAGAAGCGCGCCTATTATCTCGCTCACCCGCACGTGATGCCGGACGTGCTCGCCAGCGGAGTCCGCCGCATGCAGGCCGAGGCCAAAGAGACCATGCGCCTAGTGCACGAAGCCACCGGCCTGGGCTACTCACTAGAGCTGTTCGAGGATGTGATTGATTTGTTCGGGGAGTATGACGTTTTGTGACGCATATCCGTATTTCGCACTCCGTATTTCGTAACTTGCCTGACGGATACGCAATACGCAACACACACCACAATGCTCGCCTTGATTGATAACTACGACTCCTTCACTTACAACCTCGTCCAGTACTTCGGCGAGCTGGGCGCCGAGGTGCAGGTCTTTCGCAACGACCGGGTGACGCTCGATTACCTCATCACTTTATCACTCACTCATCTGGTCATCAGCCCCGGCCCCGGCGACCCGAACGATGGCGGCATCTCCAACGACGCCATTCGTTACTTCAGCGGGCGCGTGCCGGTGCTGGGGGTGTGCCTCGGTCACCAGTGCCTGGGCGCGGTGTACGGCGGCACGGTGGCGCGCGCCCCGCGGCTGATGCACGGCAAGACCTCGCGCATCTTCCACCACGGCACGGGGCTGTTCGCGGGCGTGCCCTCTCCCTTCGAGGCCACGCGCTACCACTCGCTCATCGTCCTCGAGCCGCTGCCGGCCGAGCTGGAGGTCACCGCCTTCACCGCCGAGGGCGAGGTGATGGCCATGCAGCACCGCCAACATCCCACCTTCGGCGTGCAGTTCCACCCCGAGTCGATCCTGACGCAGTATGGGAAATTGATTTTGAAGAACTTTCTCGATTTATGAATGAACCGCGCTGGCCAAGGCAAAGGAGTCGCTCGCCGGCGGCGCGGCGCAAGCTGGACACGCTCATCGAGTTCAGCCGAGCGCACGAGCCAAAGTTGGCTGAGTAGAAAACTCGCCACAGAGACACCGGGACAAGGAGCTGTTTTTGCTTACCCTCTGTGTCGCCGTGTCTCCGTGACAAACGGCGATGTCGAATTGGCTCCAAGAAATCATCCAGCACAAGCGCGCCGAGATGGAGCAGCTCGACCTGCACGAGCGGATGACACGCGCGAAGGATGCGCCACCGGTTAGAGATTTTCTGGCCGCTCTCTCCCCTCTTCCACTGGGAGAGGGGAACGCGCCATCTTTATTGACGCCTACTCCCCCACGCTCTACGGCGGTACAGCCCATACTACCGATTGGATTGCCGCGCGGCAATTGGCGCAACGCTATCCGCTCTTCCTCGCCGGCGGCCTCACACCAGGAAACGTCACCGCCGCCATCGCGCAGGTGCAGCCGGGGGGCTTGGACGTGGCCTCGGGCGTCGAGCGCGCGCCGGGGAAGAAAGACCATGCAAAGATGCGCGTGTTCGTGAACGCGGCAAAGAAACCGGGGAATTGAGGGAAACTACCTAGGCATGGGCTTTCACACATTTCCTCCACATTGGAGCTGCCTGTGAACACAACTCGCCTCCTCCACAAATTCGGCCCGTGCGGAGGGCAATTCGTTCCTGAGACGCTGATGCCGGCACTCGATGAGCTGGAAGCCGCCTACGTCGAAGCCCCCAGCGACCCGCAGTTCATAGCCGAGTTCGAGCAGCTGCTGCGCACCTACGTCGGACGGCCCACGCCGCTCACTCACGCCAAACGGCTAAGCGACCACCTCGTCAGCGCACAGATCTATCTCACCCGCCCACCCCGGCGCACACAAAATCAACAACGCGCTGGAGCAGGCCCTGCTGGTGAAGCGCATGGGCAAGCGCCGCATCGTCGCCGAGACCGGGGCGGAGCAGCACGGGGTGGCCTCGGCCACGGCGGCGGGGTTGCTCGGCCTCGAATGTGTTGTGTACATGGGCACAGTGGATATGGCCTGCCAGCAGCTTAATGTCCTTCGCATGAAGCTGCTCGGCGCCAGAGGTGCGACCGGTGGACTCCGGCTCGCAGACGCTGAAGGACGCCATCAACGAGGCCATCCGCGACTGGGTGACCGGGTGCATTTCTATTTTTTGGCCGGGCCGCACTCTGAGCGGAGGCCCGCTGCTTTTGCGGGCCGTAGTCGAAGGGGCGGCCAATGATCTGAAATGCACCCGGGTGACCCACGTGCGCACCGCGCACTACTTGCTCGGCAGTGCACTCGGCCCGCACCCCTTTCCGACGATAGTGCGCAACTCTCAATCGGTCATCGGGCGCAAGTCCTCGAACAGGCCGGGCAGCTGCCCGATGCCTGCATCGCTTGCGTCGGCGGCGGGCTCGAACGCTACTGGCCTGTTTCATCCCCTCACGGCGCGTCTCTACCCATTTGCGTGGGTTTTGGCATTAGCACGCCCGAGCAGGCGCGCGCGGTCGGGCAACTGGC
>JANWXR010000670.1 GCA_025057205.1 Anaerolineales bacterium
AAGGATTACCTCGGCCAGCCTCTCGGCCCGACCGCCGTCGAGATTCGCCGCGACGACCTGGAGCGGGTGCGTGACCTGCTGGTTGAGCTTGGCCTGCTTACGGACTAAACACTCACAGCGACGGCCTTTCATCAACACGAATAAATACGAAGGGAAGCGAATGAGCACGAATGACTTGGCTATAAACCATCTGATTCGTGTCCATTCGCCCTCATTCGTGCTACTTCGTGTTCCCTCATTCGTGTTCATTCGCGCAATTCGATGCCCGAAACTCCAGCATCGAATTTCGCGAATTGGCGCGCAAGAGAACCGGGAAATACAATTCGTGTCCATTCGCCGTCATTCGTGCCCATTCGTATTCAACCCAAACTCATGACCGACCTCCTCACACGCCTCACCGACCTCTTCATCCAAACCTATCACGAAGCCCCGACCTTCATCGCCCGCGCGCCGGGCCGCGTCAACCTGCTCGGTGAACACGTGGATTACAACGCCGGCTGGGTGCTGCCCATCGCCATT
>JANWXR010000671.1 GCA_025057205.1 Anaerolineales bacterium
CAACATCGCCAAAGTCAGCGGCGAGATCGTGTTGCGGACGAAGGGCCTGAAGGTGGGCTACGCCGACGCGCCCGCCCTGCTGTTCACCGTGCCCGACCTGGAGTTCTATCGCGGCGAGTGCGCGGCTATCGTCGGCCCGAACGGCGCGGGCAAGACCACGTTCCTCAGGACGCTGCTCGGCCAGCTGCCGCCGCTCGGCGGGGAGATCAAGCTCGGCGCGAGCCTGAAAGTCGGCTACTTTGCGCAGGCGCAGGATGCGTTGCGCGCGGAGAACACCGTCCTCGAGGAGCTAAAGCGCCACCGCGACCTGCCGCCGGGCGAGGCGCGCAGCTATCTGGCGCAGTACCTGTTTCGCGGCGAAGACGTGTTCAAGCGCGTCGAGTCGCTCAGCGGCGGAGAGCGCGCGCGGCTGGCGCTCGCCATCCTGGCGCTGGAAGGCGCCAACCTCCTGCTGCTCGATGAGCCGACCAACCACCTTGACATCCCCGCGCAGGAGGTGCTGCAGGAAGTGCTGGAGAA
>JANWXR010000672.1 GCA_025057205.1 Anaerolineales bacterium
GCAACCGAATGAATCCACTAAGGACACAAAGTTACACGAGGAGCATGCAAGTTACTCCATGTTCATTTACGGCTCTACTGAAAAAAGTCATTTGAACCGCGAAGATGCCGGGAAAGCGAGGAAAACAGAGGGTAAGTCCTTCGCGCTCCTTGTAGCTTTGCGGTGAGTCTTGGTTTTTGAGTTAGACTCATTACGCGAGCGCACTGAACAAAGCCCTATAGAGAGAACGCGGAGAGTGCAGATTTCGATTCTTTCTCCGTGCGCTCCTTGGCGGCGAAACATCCTTTTGCAGTGGACTAGGGAAGCCACCAGAGACGGGGAAGTTTGGCGACTCTGAACGTCACTCCGCCAACATCAACACGAACCGGATTGAGATGCGATCGATCGTTACGCAAGGTACAGCGACCGCGTCTTTATTCTGCCAAATGCCTCGCCGAATCGTGTGCACGCAAAACATGTCAGCTGCACCCTGAGCGGACGCTGAGCGAAGCGAAGCGGTAGTCGAAGGGGCGGCACGTT
>JANWXR010000673.1 GCA_025057205.1 Anaerolineales bacterium
GAGAACGGCCATCAGGTGCAGATGCGCTTCCCCAACTGCCACATCGCCTTCACCGCCGAGGTGCGCCGCAAGCTGGCCGAGCTGGTGGGCGAGGCGGCGATTCAGGTGCAGGCGGGGGCGAGCGCGGCGTAACGCTGGACGAAAAAGCGGGGGCTACTTGGTCGGCTTTGGATATACAGATAGGGTCAAGAGCGTCATCGCGCGTGATACAATCCCCGCGTTTTCAGCCAAAGATTGCTCAACGGATTGAACGGACGGCACGGATAGGATAAGCAAATCCGCTTCATCCGTTCCCTCCGTTGACCCTCGCTATGAAATCCATTGCCCTGATGACTTCGGGCGGCGATGCGCCCGGCATGAACGCCTGCGTGCGCGCAGTGGTGCGCACTGCCCTGTACCATGGCCTGCGCGTCGTCGGCATCCGGCGCGCCTATCGCGGCCTGGTCCACGGTGACATGTTCGAGATGGACGCGCGCAGCGTGGGCGGCATCGTCCAGCGCGGCGGCACCATTTTGCAG
>JANWXR010000674.1 GCA_025057205.1 Anaerolineales bacterium
CTTGGTTTGCCCATTGCGGTTATGAGGCACCGTAAACCATTGTGGAATTCGCTCTAAACTACCTCTCCGTGACTCTGTGTCTCTGTGGCAAACCCCCATGCCTGTGGAGGGCGCTATGCACCTGAACGACTTCATCCATCATCTGCGTTGGGAGGCTGTGCCCGAGGCGGCGCGGAGATACGCGCGGTGCTGTCTGCTGGATACGGTCGGCGCAGGGCTGGGCGGGCGACTCACAGCGTGTTCACGCATCATCCTTGATTTTGCCGCCTGCCACTTCGGCGGGCACGGCGCGCGGCTGTGGCTGGATGGTCGCGAGGTTTCGCCCACCGGCGCGGCGCTGGCCAACGGCATGACGGTGGACTCGCTCGATATCCACGACGGCCACAAGCTCACCAAAGGGCACGCCGGCGCGGCGCTCATCCCGGCTGCGCTGGCCTGCCTCGATCTCCACGCTTCTAGTTCTCCGGTCTCCGGCGCTGAACTGCTCACCACACTGGTCGTCGGTTATGAAGTGGCGA
>JANWXR010000675.1 GCA_025057205.1 Anaerolineales bacterium
CACTCGACGCGCTGCGCCTGCGATGCGAAGTTCTCTGTGTGGCCGCGCCGGTAGAAGTGGGTGTGGGTGTGTTGCGTGGCCAGTGCCGGAAGGCGTTCGGCGAGGCGGCGCGCATAGCGGGCGATACCGCCGCGGGTGTAATAGGTTAGCCGTAGGTCGAGGCCCAGGCGCATCGCACGCATTCTACTTCAGTTGGCGGCGTCATCTGTTGCAGGAAAGCTCTGCGCCATCCGTGGTCATCTGTGAATGCACTAAAAAACGCACCGCAGACGCAAAGTTCTTCCTTGAATGAATTATTTCTCCGCCTGCTCTGCGACTCAGCGGTGAAACCTCCTTTTTGCAGTGGAGATCCATCGTAACCGAATTCTCGCCAAGGCGGAGATAGCCGTTTATACACGAAGCCTCCCGGAAGCATCCCATCGCCAACCAAAAGCAACAGAACCTCGCGGCGTTTTCTGCTAGACTCTGATCGTGCGAATCGCCGACCTTGTTCGCTTTGGCCTAAGCCTGACACTGTT
>JANWXR010000676.1 GCA_025057205.1 Anaerolineales bacterium
AAGCCCAAACCCAAACCCGCCGCCCGGCCCGGCCCGGCCAAGCCGAAGAAGTAAACGAAAGCTATGCGATGACGGAACGGTAATCGGAGGCCATGATGGGTGTTGAAGTTTCAGACCGTTTGCTGACCGGCGCAGAAGCTGCGGCGCTTGGCGACATCGGACGCTATGAACTGGTGGAAGGGAGAATCGTGCGCTTGAGTCCGACGGGCATTGAGCATGGCAAATACGAGTATCGCTTTGGCCGAGCGCTGGGAGACTTTGTTGAACAGCAGCGCTGGGGCGAAGTGCTGGTCGGCGAAGTCGGCATCTACGTCAAACGCAACCCGGACACCGTCCGCGGCGCCGATGTCATCTGTATCTCTCATGGCCGGCTGGCCCAGGTGAAATCCGGCAGCTTTCTGGATGTCGCGCCGGAGCTGGTCGTGGAGATTGTCAGCCCGGAAGACCGCTGGGGCGACCTGCAGCGCAAAGTGCGCGAATACCTGGCTGCCGGTGTGGACGTTGTGCTGGTGGCCGAA
>JANWXR010000677.1 GCA_025057205.1 Anaerolineales bacterium
GCTGGTGATCGAGCAGGCGAGCCTGCCGCCGGAGCTCGAGGTGACGGCCTGGTCGCTCGCCGAGGACGGCGTCCGGGAGGAGATCATGGCCGTGCGTCACCGCGAGCTGCCGGTGTTCGGGGTGCAGTTCCACCCCGAGTCGATCCTGACCGAGCACGGCCACGCCCTGCTCCGCAACTTCCTCGCCCTCACCGCCGCGGTCTGCGTCTGACGCCCATGCCGCTCACCCCCCAGCAGGCGCTCCAGCGCATCATCGAGCACCGCGAGCTCTTCGAGGACGAGATGGAGGCGCTCATGCGCGAGCTGCTGGGCGGGGCCTGGAGCCCGGCCCAGGTCGCAGCGCTGCTGGTCGGGCTGCGGGTCAAGAAGGAGACCGTGGGGGAGATCACCGGCGCGGCGCGGGTCATGCGGGCGCTGGCGCGGCGGGTCGAGGTCGGCGAGCGCGAGCACCTGGTGGACATCGTCGGTACCGGCGGCGACGGCGCCCAGAGCTTCAACATCTCCACGGCGGCGATGT
>JANWXR010000678.1 GCA_025057205.1 Anaerolineales bacterium
GCCTCTGCCCAAAAGCGCATCCGCTCCAACGAGCGCAAGCGCCTGCGCAACCAGCGCACCCGCTCGCGCACACGCACCGCCGTGCGCCTGGCGCGCAGCGGCCTCGCCGGCGTCGCAGCCGAAGTTGCACATAAAACGGCGCAGGTTACAACCGGCGCGGCGGATAAGGCCGCCGATAAAGTCAAAGCCCTGCTCGAAGAGGCTCGCCGGAACGTGCTGGCCGCCGCCAGCGCTCTGGATCGAGCAGCAGCGAAAGGCGTCCTGCACAAGAACAACGCCGCGCGCCGCAAGAGCCGCTTGATGAAGAAGCTGGCTGCGCAGGAAAAGGCCATTGCCTAGGCAAGGAAAGGCCACCTTAGAGGTGGCCTTTCCTTATTTGCGCGCCGGGCAAAAGCCGAACCGGGCTGCCGGTTGAACGCCCGCTATTTCACCGCTGAGTGCACTGAAAAATTGAAACACTTGGCCGCCACATATGCCGCTTTGGTTGTAATCTCGACGCCATATATAGTGGCATTT
>JANWXR010000679.1 GCA_025057205.1 Anaerolineales bacterium
CAAACAGCGCCGGTTTGAACTGCTCACATCTCGCCATCACCTGCGAGAAATCTTCCGCACGCTAAGTTATCCGCGCCTGCGGCGTAAATACCATTTGTCTGATCGCCTGTGCAAGCGGCTGGTGGCGCAAATCGCGGCGCGCGGCATCATGCTTTCACCGATCGGCTCTCTCGCGCTCTGCCGCGATCCGCAGGACGATTTTCTGATTGAGTTGGCCCTCGCGGGCGGCGCCGATTATCTTGTCACCGAAGACGCCGATTTTCACGAAGACCCCGGCCTCCTGCGCTTTCTTCAGGAACGCGGCGTACGCGTCGTCCACGCTATCGAGTTTGCCGCCGCCCTGCAGCGCGAAGCCGATCGGTAGGTCCGGCCTGCGCGCCGCGCATGAGATTCACACGGCGGGCTGAAGCAACCGCGGTCGGCAGTCACCTATCATGTCTGTCTAAACTCGTTGCGTTACACTTGCCGGCATGAAGAAGGCGTTGCCCTACCTGCTGTTCTTCGCGCTGGCCTGC
>JANWXR010000067.1 GCA_025057205.1 Anaerolineales bacterium
GCGGCCAGTATATCTATGCGCGCCCGTCCTTCAAGTCGGATACCCTCAACTTTCTGGCCGGCGACACCGTTTTCAACATCTACGGCTCGGTCATCAGCGAAGATAACATGAAGAACAAGGTCTGGTTCCGTGTGCGGCGCGGCTTCGTGCATTCGGCGTCGGTGCAACTCGTCGGTTGGCGACTCAACACGCCCAGCCGCGATCTGCCGCCCGGCGGCACAGGCTTTTTGGGCGAAGTGACCGTGCCGTTTACGCAGTCGCGCGTCGGTCCGGGGCCGGGCTTTCGCGGCGATTATCGCTTTTACTACGGCACGACGCACTGGATTCGTCAGACGGCAGTAGACAACGACGGGCGCATCTGGTATGGCATCTTTGGCGACCGAACAAAGCGGTACGTCTGGGTTCCGGGCGAACACATCCGTCGCGTTACGCCTGAAGAACTGGCTCCCATCTCGCCCGAGGTGAGCGATAAATACATCGAGGTCAGCCTATCTACCCAGACGCTGAAGGCATACGAAAACGGCCAACTGGTGCTGGAGACGTTGTGCTCGACGGGAATCCCGCTGCGCAAGGAGAACGGGCGGAAGGTCTGGGGCACGCCAATCGGCGAGTGGCAGGTGATCAGCAAGCGGCCTTCGCGGCACATGGCCGGCGACGACGGGGCCGCCGCCGACTTCTTCGACCTGCCCGGCGTTCCCTGGGTGACGTACTTTCACTGGTGGGGCACCGCCGTTCACGGCACCTACTGGCATACCGACTTCGGTCGCCCGCGTAGCCATGGTTGTGTCAACCTGCCGCATGACCTGGCCAAGTGGATATACCGCTGGACGACGCCGGTGGTGCCGCTGGATAAGCCCTTCGTGGATGCGAAAGGGACGCCGCTGGTGGTGATTGGGTGAAGCGCATGGCGCATCTCATGACGCATGAGGAACGATGAGCAAGCATGCATTGTTCGAGGGACTGGTGGTGGATGAAAACGGAAACCCGGTGACGACCGCCATGGTCGGCAACGAGGCGCAATACGTGGTGTGGGATGCCGGCTTCAAATTCCACGTGGATGCCGAGACGATAGACCGGCAGGTGCTGCGTTTGCTAGGCGAGCAGATTGCTGAGCACAAGAGCCAGGTTGCCGAGGGGGTGATGAAAATGCTCGGCCAGGACGACCTGTTCACCAAGGCGGCCATTGACTACTCGCTCGACCACATGGATCAGAGCTTTGACCAGGTGATCGCCAACGGCTTGCCGGAGAGCGCGCGCACGTACCTGGGCATGCTGGGTTTCCGTATTGTGGTGAACTACCACGGCGAGCTGGTGCGAGTGGAACAGCCAGGCATCGTCAGCGACGAGGGCGAGTGAATGTTGATCCACAGAAGGACACGGATAAACACGGATGAACACGGATAGAGCCAAACTAGATGGCCGTCTATCTGTGTTGTGTCATCTGTGGATGAAAGCATCTCTTGACCCACAGATGGCATAGACGAATGCAGATGAAAGAGCACAGATGACACGCTGCCCCTCTGTAACAATCGGTGTCATCTGTGGATGACTATGTCCTCTTCCCAGAAGTGGCTCCTCGCCGGGTTGGCCGTCGGCGTCGTGGCGCTGGCCCTGATTGGTGCGGCGTACGCCTGCCTGGCCACGACGAATACGCCGGATACCGTTGCGACGGTGAACGCGGTGAGCACGCAGGTGCAGGCCACGCTCATCGCGCAGGGCACGCCGCCCCCCACGTCGCCGCCCCTGCCCACGCCTGTGGTTCGCACGCAGCTCCAGCCGCCGCCTGCGCCTACGGCTACCGATTTCGTACCTCCCACCCTCACCCCAACCTTCAATCTCCCCCTTCCCCTCTCGCCCACCCCTCTCGCCCGCCCCAACGGCCCGGTTCTCACAGCTGCTCGCACTGTCTTCCCGCCGGCGATTGACGGGAACCTGAGCGACTGGCTTGACTTGCCGTACAGCGCCGACCAGGTCACCTTCCGCCCGGAAAACTGGACGGGCGCCGGCGACTTGAGCGTGCGCTATAGCCTAGCCTGGGATGAGGGGTTTCTCTACCTGGCCGCGCAGGTGACGGACGATGCGCACGTGCAGACCCAACGCGGCGAGACGATCTTTCGCGGAGACAGTCTGGAGATTCTGCTGGATGCCGACTTGGCGACGGATTTCCATGTGCGTGAGTTGAGCGGCGACGATTACCAGCTGGGCCTTTCGCCCGGCGCGCTGAACGGCGATGCGCTAGACGTTTACCTGTGGTTCCCGCGTGCGCGTCGAGGTGCGCCAACCGGTTTGACAGTGGCGGCTTTGCGCACCGACCTCGGCTATACGTTGGAGGCGGCCATCCCCTGGTCTCTTTTCCGCCTGACGCCCGCCGCCGGCAATCGCTTCGGCTTCACGCTCTCGGCCTCGGACAACGACACGCCGAATACTGCCGAGCAACAGAGCATGGTCTCCTCCGTCGCCACGCGCCGACTGACCGACCCAACGAGCTGGGGGACGCTGGAGCTGGCACCATAGCGCCGCACTTCACACCACCGCCCCCCTTGCACGGAGAAATCGGGCGTGCCAAAAAGGCCGCGTCAGGCAGGTCGGGCTGCCGACGCCCTTGATGCAGATGTCGCTGCCGGGGAAAGGTCAGCACCTGCGTTGAGCAACTCTTGCGCGCCCCTATCCGAATACCCTTCAATCCGTGCCGTAATCCGTTGCATCCGTTGTTCAGCCGCCCAACATCCAGAACGGGTTGAGCGGACGGCCGTAGGCGTAGAACGGCCAGGGGATGGCGAACAGGATGACGAGCAGCGCCAGCCCGTACCAGAGGGCTGCGCGCCGATGCTTTCCGGCCTCCGGCGCGCGCCGCGTCAGCGCCCGCCCAATGTGGGTCAGCACAACGGCTACCACCATCAGGCCCAGATGCTCCACCACGAAGAACCGCAACGTGATGTCGCTCATTGCCGCATCCATGTTCTGAAAGGCGGACTGCGTCAACGGGCTGAGGAAGACGTACAGGATCAGGCCCACCAGCAACTGTGCGTCCATGGTTATGGTGAAAATCAGGCCGAGCCGGTCGTCGAGTTTGGTGAGGGGTTGTTTGCCCAGCCAGCCGGCCAGCGCCTTGCCGGCGGCAGCCACGGCAGCGACCAGCACCAGCCAGCGCAGCACCGAGTGAATCATCAGAAAAGCAGGGTACATTCAAGTCCTCCGGACAGGAAAATTTCAGGCAACGAATTCGCCTGGATCGAAGTCAACGCCAGAGATTATACGGGAGAAGATCAGCTCGCTCCGACTCCGAAACCTGCATGAGCACGATACCGGGCCGGAGGCCGGGCTACAACCTGACCGATAAGACGATGACTGAAGACTGAAGAATGAAGACTGAAGACTGATGACTGATGACTAATGACTGATAGCTGCCGCTATTCGCAGCCAGGGGAATGGCGAGCGAGGTCGTTCAGGTATCATCAACGCCTGCCACCAATGCGCCAGACGGTTAAGCGGCGCGCGCGGATCGTAGAGCACATCGGGCTGAAAGGGCGTAAGCGTCTGGATGGTGTGATGATGATAGTCGTCGGCCATCGCCTCGAGTCTGAGCTTCGCGTAATAGTCGCGTGTGCGCCGGCGGGCGGCAGCCACTTCGCCGGGCGCGTACAGTGGGCTATCGAGCACATGGATCTCGCCATCCGGCGCGCACAGCGATTGCAGGCGGCGAATGAGCGCGGGCAGGTCGGGGAAGTACTGGATGACGCTAGCCAACACGATGAGATGAAACGAGCGCGGAGGGAGCGGCGCGGTGAACACGTCGGCGTAGATGAACTTGAGCCGAGGCTGGCCGAGGAAGACGCGCGCGGCCTGTGCCAGCTCGCGGCGGTTGAGGTCGAGGCCGTAGGCGCGCACGTTGGGCAGCGCCGCCAGGTGGCGCGTCATCCAGCCGTTGCCGCAGCCCAGGTCGAGCAGGTCTAGCCCACGCTGAAGGCGCGCCACGTAGTTCAACAGCCGGTTCAGCGAGTCGGCGCGCGCCGCCCACTCCCTTGCCAGCACATGCCGCGAGTTGATCTCCGGCAGCAGGCGCACCACCTCGTCCGGGTACAACCGCGACTCGCGCGCGCGGACGCGGAAGTAGCGGTCCTCTTTCTCCTCATACGGCGCCGGATCGGAGAGGTAATACACATTGTCCCGGCGTTCGCTGCGGCTAAGCAGCGCGTCTAGTTCGGCGACCATCCTTGGGAACGCTGAAACGCTGAGTGGGGCTGAAGGCGCTGAGCCTCAGCGGTTCTCCCTCCCCACCTTCATATCGAGCCGTCAGCATGAAGAAATCGCCTACCGAGTTGAGCACCGGCCAGCGCGTGACGCGCGCATCGAGCTGCGTCAGCCAGCGGAACAGGCGGGGGAAGCGACGCGGGAAACCGTCCATGAAGGCGGGCGGGCTGAAAAGAGATAATGACTGAAGATTGATGACTGAAAATGCCTTGCCCAAGGCCCGTCTTACTTCAGAGGGTAGGAAGTAGAAAGTAGAGAAGTAGGCGCCTTCGACGTGGGCGCGGGTGTGGCGGCGCAGGCGGCGGAAGGCGACGCGGAAACGGCCGCGCAGCGCCTGTGCCAGCTCCCACGGACAGAGCGGCGGCATGATGACCCAGACGACGTACCCGCCCGGCCTGAGCACGAGCGGTAGTTTCTCGGCCACAGGGCGCAGGTCAGGGATGCAGTTCAGGCCGCCGAAGTTGGAGAAGACCAGGTCATACGGCCCGCCGGTGACGCGCTCCAGCTCGGTGAAAGAGAGTTGCTGTACGCTGAGTGCGCTGTGCAGGCCGCGCGTCTCAATCTTGCGCCGAATCTCGGCGACCATGCCGTCGGCCAGGTCAGTAGCGTGAACGCGCAGGCCGCGCTCGGCGAAGTAGGCGGCGTCGTCGCCCGTGCCGGCGTTGAGCTCTAGCAGTTTCGCCCTCACCCCCGGCCCCTCTCTCAAGGGGAGAGGAGTGTCGGCCTTCTCACAAAGAGAGAGGACGTGAGCGCGCACCACGCCCCGCGTCCATTGGATGGCCGGATGCTCCGCGCCGTAGGCGTCGTACACCAGGGCCTTGCGTGAGAAGCCGAGGTTGATGGCGTCGGAGTCGAACATTGTGCGAGAGGTAATCCGTATTCCATATTGCGCATTCCGTATTGCGTGTTTCGTATTCCGTATTCTGGAGCTGTGAGTCGTGAGCAGGCAATACGCAATACGTGATACGCCATACGCCTTACGCAATACGCCGCATATAGACCATCAACACCAGGCGAGAACGCAGCCAGTGCACAAGCTCCAGCGCCAGATGTGGCCAGCGGCCCCAGCGTTTCACGCACTCGCGCGTAGCCGCACGCTCATGCGCGGTTCCGCGCCGCCACTTCGCCAGCCGATGCTCGGCATGAACGAGGCGGTGCAGCGCGCGGTAGAACGGCGTGGGGAACGGCCCGCGATACAGTAGCGCCAGGTCGCTGGAGTCCTTCCAGTTCTGCTTCGCACCCAGCTCCAGCTTCACGCGCTCGTAAAACTTCGTACCGGGCAGCGGGTAAGAGACGGAGATGCCGATGTCGTCGGGCGCGCACTCGCGCACCATCTGCCGCGTGAGGGTGATGTCGGCCCACGTCTCGCCGGGGTAGCCGAATTGCAGGAAGAAGCCGACCTCGATACCGTGCCGGCGCAGCAGGGCCGTGGCGCGACGGATGTCGTCCACGGTCTGGCCCTTCTCCATCGCGTCCAGCACCTTCTGCGAGCCGGACTCCGCGCCGATCCACACAGTGCGGCAGCCGGCGGCGGCCAGCGCGGCGGCGGTTTTCTCGGTGACCAGGTCGGCGCGCAGCAGGCATTTGAACGGCATGACCACGCCGGCCTCACGCACCAGGTCGGCGAAGCGCTCCAGCCAGCCGGGCTTGAGGCCGAAGATGTCGTCCATGAACCAAAGATGGTCGGGCGCGAAGTGCTGTTTCAGATATACCAGCTCGGCCACCACGTTCTCCGGCGAGCGGGCGTTGTAGCGCTGCCCCCAGATGGGCTTGGCGCACCAGTTGCAGTGATAAGGGCAGCCGCGCGTGGTGACCACGTTGAGCGAGAAGTAGCCATGCCGCTCGCGCCAGATACGGCGGTAGCGTTCGATGTCCACCAAATCCCAGGCCGGGAACGGTAGATTGTCGAGATGCTTGATGTCCGGGCGACGCGGAGTGGTGACGACCGCAGACCGCAAACCGCCGACCGCTGCCGTCTTGCCGCTCTCCGCCGTCTGCCGTTCACGGTCAAGCCATGCCAGGCCCAGGATGTTAGTGAGCGGCTGCGCCGTCCGCCCCGTTAGCGCGTCGAGCAGTTCGCCGAGCGTAACCTCGCCCTCGCCGAGGAGGACGAAGTCTGCACCGCGCCTTAGGTACAAGTCGGCATGGTCGGTGGCGTCGGCCCCGGCCACGATGATGGTGCAGCCGCGCGCCTTCGCCATTGCTATCATGACGAACGCAGCCTCGCGCATCCGCAGCAGGCACATTTTGCTCAGGTAATTGAAGTTGTCCTCGTACAGCACGGCGAAGCGCGGCTTGTGCCGGTCGAGCGCGGCGGCCCACTCCTGCTCGCTCCCGGCCAGCATCGCGTCGAACAAGGCGACCGAGTAGCCGCGCGCGCGCATGTAGCTGGCGGCGTAGAGCGTGCCGAGCGGTGGGTATGGCTGCATCGCCTCCCACAGCTTGGGATCGAAACGGAGGAAGTAGGATTGGCCAAAGAGGATGTCCATCTGTACAAGTTGAGGGTTGCAGGTCGGAAATCGTATGTCGAACCGGAACTGCTCAGAGGCCATAACTCCCAGCCGTTGAAAAGAATCCACAGATGTCACAGATGGCCACAGATTTTCTCCACGAAAATCTGCTCAATCTGCGGATAAATCAGCACGCTTGAGCAGTTACGTCGAACCTTCAATCTCCAATCTCCAATCTCCAATCTCCAATCTCCAATCTCCAATCTCCAATCTCCAATCTTCAGTCTTCAGTCTTCAGTCCTCGATTCCATACTGTTTCAGCCGTCGTTCATATTCCGCAAGGACGCGCGCGCCGTGGTCGTTGAAGTGGCCTTTAACGTGGTCGGAATCCAGACGGGCGGCGACGGAGTGTGCGGCTTCACGCGCGAACTTGCGCTGCTTGCGCTCGCGTTCCCAGCATTCTAGCCAGTCGCCCAGTCCATTGCTCAGCACGCGCTCCCCCAGGCCCCGCAAAGGGTACTTTCTACTTTCTACCCACTCCCAGCCTCCAACCCCTGAGTTCGGTAGATAGCCCAGCAGCCATTCGTTCGCCGCCATCATCCGGGCGTGCAGCGCGAAGCCGGAGAGCGGGACCATCTGCGCCAGCTCGTGGGCAATGTAGAGGTTGCGCGGCGATTGCTCTAGCGCGGCTGCCGAGAGCACGTAATTGGGGCACAGGTTCACGCCAAAGCGCCGCGCCACGCGCACCAGGCCGATGCACAAGGCGCGCCCCAGCCAGACGCGGCCCGGCACGGTGAGCACAAGCAGGTCAATGTCGTCGTTATCGGATGCCACGTTGTTCATGGCCAAGGCACCGGTCACGGCCACCATGCGCACGAAGGGCAGACCGGCCATCGCCGCGCCCCAGCGCCGGGCATGTCGCCACAATTCCGCCGAGTGGCGTTCCCGCTCCGGGCGCAGCTTCAGAATCTCATCTCGCCCGCACAGGCTGTAGAAGCCGTTGCCATGCATGACTCGGCCTGCACGGACGCCGGCCTCCAGCGCGGCTTCGGTCTCTGAGGCTGAGCCGGTTGCCGCAATGAGAAAACGCTGGACGTCGGCAGTGCGCAGGGCATAGTCGAAGACATCGGCGTAGGCCAGGGTGCGCAGGACGGCCTGGGTCAGAGCAAAGCGCGGCGGGGCGGCGACGAGCAGCGGAGCCATAGGCGCGAGAGCAATGGCTAACGTTACCACAATCGGATGAGTACGCGCTATAAAAGCCGCTTTACGCGGCAGCAGTTTGTTGTAATATCGGCGCGGCAGAGGGTACGGATGAGAACACGCTGGGCGTTTTGCAATTGAGCGTGACGTTTTCGGTGATTCTATCGGCGGCGCTTCTGACCTTGCTGACTGGCAGGATGCCTGCCCGTCATCGGCTAAGTGGCGCAGGCCATCGGCGAGGTCTTTGTCAACCGCGGCGACAAGCAGGGGTGCATTTCTGTTTTTTGGCCGGGCCGCACCCTGAGCGGAGGCCCGCGGCTTTTGCGGGCCGTAGTCGAAGGGGCGGCCAATAATCTGAAATGCACCCGACAAGCAGAGCCGCGCTCAGGCCTGTGAGCAACTGATCGGGGCAAAGAAGTCCCCAGCGATTGTGATATTCCCGGAGGCCGGCTGATCACCTACGAAATGGGGATAACGCCCGGGATGGACAAGACATGACCTGCGAGAAGCAGGACGTTGGTCACTTCCCCGGCGGCTATAATGAGGATTGGTCATGCTGTTAGCGTTTTCCTGCAAGGAGAGCGATTGTGTCCAATAAAAATCTCAAGCGTATTGCCATCAGCACCGGCGGCGGCGATGCGCCAGGCCTCAACGCCGTCATCCGCGCGGCGACCCTCGCCGCACTCAACCGGGGCTGGGAAGTCGTTGGCATCCGCGATGGTTTCAACGGGCTGATGTTCCCGGAGCGTTACCCGCAGGGCGGGGTCGTTCCGCTGACTCGTAACACAGTGCGCGGCATCACGCATTTGGGCGGCACCATCATCGGCACCACCAATCGCGGCAACCCGCTGCGCTTTCCCGTCAAGATGCCCAATGGTGAAGTATGCGAGGTGGACCGTTCCGATGAACTGATTCAGCGCTTTGCTTTGCACGAGATTGATGCGCTCATCAGCGTCGGCGGCGATGGCTCGCTCACCATCGCCAACGCCCTATATCAAAAGGGTCTGCGCGTGATCGGCGTCCCGAAAACGATTGACAACGACCTAGACCAGACGGTCATCACCTTCGGCTTCGATACGGCGGTGAGTTTCGCCGTGGATTGTTTGGATCGTTTACACACCACCGCCGCCTCGCACGGGCGCGTCATGGTGGTCGAGGTGATGGGCCGCTACGCCGGCTGGATCGCGCTGGAGGCCGGCATCGCCGGCTCCGCCGACGCCATCCTGATCCCGGAGATTCCCTACGACCTGCAATCGGTGGCCAATAAGATCAGGGAACGGGATCGCAGCGGTGCGAACTTCTCCATCGTTGTCGTAGCTGAGGGCGCCAGGCCGAAAGGCGGCACCGTCTCCGTGCTAGAGCGTGAGGCCGGCAAGGCCGAGCGGCTTGGCGGCGTGGGAGAAAAAGTTGAGAAGGAGCTGGCCGCGCTGACCGGAAAGGAGACGCGGCTGGTGGTGCTGGGTCACCTGCTGCGCGGCGGTTCCCCTACCCGCTTCGACCGGCTGATTGCGCTGCGCTTCGGCGCGGCGGCGGTGCGCGCCCTGGCCGAGGGCCAGAACGGCGTGATGGTGGCGCTCGACCCGCCGACGGTGAAATATGTGCCCTTGGCCTCTGCCACCCACCGGATGAAATCCGTGCCACTCGACGGCGACACCATACTTACGGCGCGCGACCTGGGAATCTGCCTGGGAGATTAGGCTTCTATACAGTATTGCTTTCGAAAAGTCACACTATCTGTGAGTATCTGAATCCACGAAGTCACACGAAGGGACACGAAGTCACACGAAGGGACACGAAGTCACACGAAGGGACACGAAGGAGCACAAGGAAACACGAACAAATCAGGAAGAAACCTGCACACCCTTCGTGCCACTTCGTGTCCTTCGTGGATTACTTCATTTGCGGCTGGAGACCGTGCGATGAGAACACAACTTCAACCCCCTGCTTCACTGCTTAAAGCGCTCCGCGCCAGACCGCTGTGGGTAGCCAGCCTCGTTTTGAGCGTGATTGGCTTGATCAACGCCGGCTATCTCTCCTGGACACGCCTGTTCAACACATCCATCTATTGTGGTCCGGGCAGCAGCGCCTGCGATGTCGTCTCGAACTCGGCC
>JANWXR010000680.1 GCA_025057205.1 Anaerolineales bacterium
GCGCGTGCTGGGCGAAGATGTCGAGGATGAGCGCTGTGCGGTCCAACACCTTGACGTGCTCGCCGAAAATCTCCTCCAGCTCGCGCTGATGGCGCGGGGAAAGCTCCTCATCGAAGATGACCACGTCGGCCAGCGTTTCCTCGACGAAGGCCTTCACGTCCTCGACCTTGCCGGCGCCGATGAGGGTGTTCGGGTCGGGCCGCGACACCTTCTGATAGGTCTCGCCCACCACCTGCAGGCCGGCGGTATCGGCCAGCAGCGCCAGCTCGCTCAGCGAGTCCTCAACGCCCAACAGATGCTCGGACTGGGGCAGCTCGACGCCGACAAGGAAGGCGCGTTCGGCTGGAGGTCGAGTAGGTGTGGGGCGATGGGGCATTGGGAGATTTGAGATTCGAGATTGATGACTGATGACTGATGATTGATGACTGAAGACGGATGATTAGGCGAAGATGTCGGAGACGGGGCAGGTGAAGCCGGGGAGCAGGTCGGGCAATTCGAGGGTGTCGCCGTCGGTG
>JANWXR010000681.1 GCA_025057205.1 Anaerolineales bacterium
GTCGAAGGGCGCTTGCAAACGCGCCGCTGGGAAGACCAGGAGGGCCGCAAGCACTTCAGCACCGAGATCGTCGCCGACCGGATGTTGATGCTCGGCGAGCGGCGCTCGGCGCCCGGCGGCGACACCGGCGCTCCTACCGAAAATTTCGTTGAGGAAGACGAGTTCCCATTTTAGTCACCAGGCTTAGCCCTAACGGGTTGCAAACATCTCGAGGTAAACCCTATGGACCAGAACCCCACTGTAAATCAACCGGCCGACGATAGCGAAGAAGCGGCAGAAAGCAGCCCGCGTCATGGTCGGAGTCAGCGTCAGCCGATCAAGATCGCAATCAGTGATGCTACGCTGATCGATTACAAGAACGTTGAATTTTTGCAACAGTTTCTCTCCGATAGCGGCAAGATTCGCCCGCGCCGACAGACCGGCGTGTCCGCCCACCAGCAGCGGCGGCTGGCCCGGGCCGTCAAACGCGCGCGGCACATGGCGTTGTTGCCGTTCACCGAGGCATACGAACGCT
>JANWXR010000682.1 GCA_025057205.1 Anaerolineales bacterium
GATCAGCTTGCGCACCGCACTCTCATCGCCGGAGACTGCAACTGCGTTGGAGAGCCGGGCGACGAAGTCGAGGTCGGGTGATGAAGCGGGCGGTTTGCTTTGAGTGCCGGTTTTTTGGGCAATGGGTCTGGGCATCGAATTGCGCGAATGAGTCGAAGGCGGGTCAGTCGAGTTGCAGGCTGTCCATGAATTTCGAATCGAGGCCGGCGATGAACTCGGCCAGCAGGCGGCCGGCGCGCTGCACATCTTTGACTGCGATGACTTCGACCGGTGTATGCATGTTGCGCAGCGGCAGGCCGATGACGGCGGTCGGTACGCCGGCGCGCGCGATCTGCATCCCGAAGGCGTCGGTGCCGGAGTGTGCGGCCATCGGCTCCAGCTTGTAGCTTATTTCCAGACGGTCGGCAACGGCCTTGAGCGCAGCGTGCAGTTGGGGGTGAACGTTCGGGCCGAATCCAAGGGTTGGGCCTTCACCGAGGTCGAACACCTTGTCGGCGTAGTCGCGCGTGCCGGG
>JANWXR010000683.1 GCA_025057205.1 Anaerolineales bacterium
TTAGCGTCGCCGATCGGGTATATATCGAAGTCACCGACGACGGCACCGGCTTGCCGGACGAGCTTCGCGCCGGCGTGGGTATCACTTCGATGCACGAGCGTGCCGCTGAGCTGGGCGGAATCTGCGAGCTTCGGCCTGCGCCTAACGGCGGTACACGCTTGCTGGCACAACTGCCTCTAAATTTGTGATTTTGGACTCTGGATTACGACCCGGTGTTGCTATACAACACCAAAATCCAACATCAGACCCCACCACAAAAAACTACGTCCTCACCGCGAAGCGGCAAAAAGTGCCGAGGCTTTGCCCTCGTTTTCCTTTGCGCGCTTGGCGTCTTCGCAGTTCAGATGAACTTTTTTCAGCAGAGCCAAAGATGCTTATCTGCGAAAATCTGCGTCATCTGTGGATGAAACTGGATCACTGAGCTTCTACAAATTCAGATACAATTACCGGCGCGGGAGAGGGCCTCTCCCGCGAACCGTGTATGGATAAGTCCCGTATCCGCAACTTTTGCAT
>JANWXR010000684.1 GCA_025057205.1 Anaerolineales bacterium
CAACTGGCGCGCGGCGTAACGTCGGGCCGTATCAACCTCACCCCCTTACTGGACGCTGCCCGCCCCACTGACGAAGTCCGGCGCGACCTGCTCCGGTTGCCCGGCATCGGCCCATACGCCGCGGCCACCTTGCTCGGAATTCTGGGTCGTTACGATTACATCGGCGTGGACACAGAAGCGGTGAGCGCCGTGTCCAGAGGGTTCTACAATGGCCGCCCGGTGAGCGAGAAAGAAGTGAATGCGGTCTTCGAGCGGTGGGGCCGCTTCAAAGCGCTGGCGTACTGGTTCTGGGACTGGGACGGGCAGGGCCAAGCGCCGATGGAAGCGTGGGAAGCAAAGGATGCAGCTGCAAGTGGCGCCGCTGCACGCACATGACAGGTTTGGCTGCGTGTAGACTAATTCAGCTTGGCGCCGATAATTTGGGCATATCAAGACTCGTGTGCACGCCAAACATGTCAGCCGCACCCTGAGCGGACGCTGAGCGAAGCGAAGCGGCAGTCGAAGGGGCGGCA
>JANWXR010000685.1 GCA_025057205.1 Anaerolineales bacterium
GTGGGCCGCAGTTACCGCGATGCGCCGGAAGTGGACGGCCTGGTCATCATCGAGGGCGAGTTGCCGGTGGGCGAGCTGGTCCCGGTGCGCATCAACGGCGCGCTGGCCTATGACCTGAGCGGCGCGGTGGAGACCGCGCCGGCGCAGGTGGTGGGGGCGCCATTGTCCCTTGACGTATAATTGTCCTAGAAATTGAATTGGAGATAGCGATGGCCGCGCATGTGCGTCGAAAATCCGGGAGCAAATATCTGCGTTTGCTTAACGAGGCTCGCGCTTTACCGCTGTCGGAGCAGCGCCGCTTGCGCGATGAGTTGGCCAAGTTGACGGGCGTACGACTTGTGCGCGCATGCACCGATTCAGTCGCCATTCGGCGTGGCCGGAAACTGGCCGATAGAATTCGCGCCGAATTGGCAAAATCAATGAGCGGAACGCTTGACGAGACGATGCAATCGCTTCGGGGGCGGTCGTGGTCGTCATAGATACGGATGTGTTACTGCTGGCATTTGCCTTT
>JANWXR010000686.1 GCA_025057205.1 Anaerolineales bacterium
TGTCGCAGATTGTCACAGATTCTTTTCTGCGAAAATCTGCGTAATCTGTGGATCAATCAGACAGGCTGAGCAGTTACGACTATTGCAAGTCTGGGCCGAGTCGGACTTCATCCAGAAGGCGACGGCAAAGCCATCGGTGGCGACCCAGTTGAATGAAGGCGGGCTCACCTGAGCTGGCGATTAATGTAGTGGTCACTGCTTTGTTGAAGGCCTGGGCGCCGCTCAGACATCCGACTGCTGGCACAGGGCAACCGCCAGCACGTAAGCCGTTGTGCACACGGAACACGTCGGCGTATTGCGGCGGGTTCGACTGAGTCTCATCCAGTTTCAAAGAAGATGCGATCATACCGGAAGAACAGAAAGAGTACTAAGGTACAACCAAAGGACGGGAAAAGTACAGTACGGATAAAAATCGTGTGCACGCAAGAGATGTGAGAAGAACGACATAACCAGCGCGTTGCCAGCTTGTTGTAGCGCCGAATTTGGCAATTCGCTGACAACCTTTGCGTGC
>JANWXR010000687.1 GCA_025057205.1 Anaerolineales bacterium
CGGCGTAGGCGTTGCCGAGATTGCCGAGCGCAGCCCCTTCGCCGCGCCGGTCGCCGATCTCGCGGGCGATGACCAGCCGTTGCTCGTAGAACTCAATCGCCTTGCGCGTCTCGCCCAGGGCGGCGTAGGCGTTGCCGAGATTGCCGAGCGCAGCCCCTTCGCCGCGCCGGTCGCCGATCTCGCGGCCGATGACCAGCGGTTGCTCGTGTTACTCAATCGCCTTGCGCGTCTCGCCCAGGTCGGCGTAGGCCAGGCCGAGATTGCCGAGCGTTGCCCCTCACCGCGCCGGTCGCCGATCTCACGGCTGATGACCAGTGCTTGCTCGTGATACTCAATGGCCTTGCGCGTCTCGCCCAGGGCGGCGTAGGCGTTGCCGAGATTGCCGAGGTCTTGACCTTCCGCGCGCTTATCGCCGATCTCACGGCTGATGACCAGTGCTTGCTCGTGATACTCAATGGCCTTGCGCGTCTCGCCCAGGGCGGCGTAGGCGTTGCCGAGATTGCCGAGCGC
>JANWXR010000688.1 GCA_025057205.1 Anaerolineales bacterium
AGGCCGGAGCGAGTCCGCCGTCAGGTTCACCACTTCCGAGCCGAAACGGTAACGGCCGAGCTTGTTCAGGGTAAGAAATGACCCGCCGGCGTAATCGGCTTCTGTACCGAAGACTCGGTCTAGCTCGGCAGGATGGCCAACGGACTCGTGGATCTGCAGTGCCAGTTGCGAGCCGCCGAGGATGACGGTGGTCACGATGTTGCGCGGGCACTCGGCGGCAGTCAGCAGTTGGGCGGCCTCTGCAGCGATTCGCTCGGCATGGCCGGGCAAATCCATTGCCAGGATGTACTCCCAACCGGCGGTGCCCTGCTGGCGTTCGTTGCCGTTGGGGTAGGAGCGTCTCTGCACGTCGTCATCGGAGATGGCCGTGGCTATGATCCCTCCGCCTGCCTCGTAAATCGTCTGCTCGATGTCCGCGCCCTCGGTGCTGGCGAAAGTCTTGTGTTCTCGGCTGAAGTGCAGGCTGCCGTGGCGCACGTGGACGCGCGGCTCTCGCGCCATAGCCGCGTCG
>JANWXR010000689.1 GCA_025057205.1 Anaerolineales bacterium
CGGTGTAGGGGATGTCGGTGAGCGCGTAGAAGCGCAGCGCGGCGGCGACGAGCAGGCTGAGCGCGAATGCCCCGCCGACTCCCAATAGGCGTTGCAGCGTGATCACCGATTCTGAAGCAATACCAGCCGGTTGGGATACTCGCTTCCGTCTGGAGCATACAGGGGCAGGCGCGAGCCATCGGCTAGAAACAGGCCAACTTCTACCCGGTAGCAACCATCCCCGGCCGGGCGGTCAAGGGGGATGGACCGCCGGTCATGAATCTGCGTGCCTGCCGGCAACGCCTCGAGCGCCAACATTCTGCCCACAGGACGGCCGCTGCCCAGCCCCAGAACGTTGCCTGCACAGTCGAAAACGTTCCGAAAGACTACGGCCTCGCCCTGTAATCCGGGCGCAGTTAACATCCAGTCCAGGGTCACGTTCAAGTTCTGCCCGTCCACCTCGATGTGACCATCCATTAGATAGAGTTGGTCTTCGACACGAGCCAGATAGCGGGTCGGCGTTGCAATGGGT
>JANWXR010000068.1 GCA_025057205.1 Anaerolineales bacterium
GTGAGCGTCAGCACGTCCACCTCAGTGCGCAGGCGCTTTAGCTGCTCCTTGTGCGTCACGCCGAAGCGCTGCTCTTCGTCCACGATCAGCAGACCCAGGTTCTTGAATTGCACATCCTTTTGTAGCAGCCGGTGCGTGCCGATGATTACATCTACCCGGCCCTCGGCAAGTTTTTGCAGGATGGTTTTGATTTGCGCCGGCGTGCGGAAACGCGAAAGCATCTCCACATTGATGGGGTAGGGCGCCAGCCGCGATTGGAAGGTGTGATAATGCTGTTGCGCCAGCACCGTCGTCGGCACCAGGATGGCGACCTGCGCGCCGTCGGTGACGGCCTTGAACGCGGCCCGCAGCGCGACCTCCGTCTTGCCAAACCCGACATCGCCGCAAATCAGCCGGTCCATCGGGCGCGGCTTCTCCATGTCCGCTTTTACTTCTTGGATGGCGCGGGTCTGGTCTTCGGTCTCGATGAACGGGAAAGACCCTTCCAGTTCGGCCTGCCAGGGAGAATCCGGGCCGAAGGGGCGTTTGACGGCCAGCTCGCGTTTGGCGTACAGCTCCAGCAGCTCGCGCGCCATCTCCTCCACCGCTTGCCTTGCCCGGCTTCTGGTCGTGTGCCACTCGGTGGAACCGAGCCGCGAGAGAGTCGGGGGCCGGTCATCTGTGCCGACGTACCGGGTCAGCCGGTCGGCCTGATACACCGGGACGTACAATTCGTCGCCCTCGGCATATTCCAGCACCAGATACTCGCGCTCCATCCCGTCCACGATGCGTTTGCCCAACTCGCGGAAGCGGCCTATGCCGAAGTCTTCGTGGACGATGAAGTCGCCGGGCAGGAAGCTGGCATAGCCCGCCTCGGGCGCAACCGCTGCGCTGCGTCGCTCGCGCCGGCGGACCTGTGCCCGCTCCAGTCCGAAAATCTCGGCGTCGGTCAGAAAGTGTAACGTCGAGCCAGCCGGCGCTTCGAGGCGCCAGCCTTCGCTGATTGCGCCCGGAACGAAGGTCACTGTGCCCGGCAAGGGTGCAGAAGTGAGCGACTCGGTGAGCGTGCCGGGCGTGTGTTGCGCGCTCCACAGCTCGGCCAAGCGCGGTGCCTGCCGCGAGACGACGACCACGGCCTCGCCGCTCAGGGTGTAGTCGGCGATCCGGTCGAGCAGCGGCTTCACCTGGCCGCCGAAGCGCGCGACGGGGTGAAAGTGCTCGCCGATGTGGATGGTCGCTACGGCTTCGTCGTCTGGGCGCGCTGCTAGGGTCACCGGCGCGCGTTCGCTTAGCTCATCCTCCAGCTCAGCCCACGTCAGATAGGGCAGCGGGTAATCGTCGCTGAGTGTGCCAGCGTCGCGTTGCAGGTTGCGTTGTTCCAGCGCGTGTTCTTCCAGCTCCGCTACCGTGTCGGCCAGCTCCCGCCAGTCTTCGATGAGGATAAGCGCCTGTGATGGCAGGTGCTCGATTAGGCTGGCGGGCGGATACATCCGCGGCAGTTCGTAATCGAGGAGGGCGGGGGTGGGTTGTTCCTGCTCATCGGCGACGGCGGTCTGCACGCCGGCGTATTTCGGCAGGGCTTCACGTGCCGGGGTGATGGTGACGCTGTCTATCTTTCCGCCCGAGCGCTGGGTCGCCGGGTCGAACCGGCGCAACGTCTCAATCTCGTCGCCGAAAAGCTCAAGGCGCACCGGCAGCTCGTCGGCCATCGGGTACACATCCACGATTCCGCCCCGGCGCGAGAAGCGGCCTGGCTCAACGACGACGGTCTGTGCTTCGTAGCCGATGTCTAGCCAGAACTTGAGCAGCTTTTCCAGGCGAATGCGCTGGCCGGTGTATAGGGTACGCGTATGTGCGAGGAACTCACGGCGAGGCAGAGTGCGCGTCATCAACGCGCGCGCCGAGGCGACGATGATGGGCGGCGGCGCCGAGGGGTGCGTCAGGCTGTGATAGGGCGCCAGCGCGGCCAGAGCAGCGATACGGGCGCGGACTACACGCGCGCCCCACGGCGCCGGCTCGTAAAAGAGAGCGTTCGGCTCCAAAAAGTGGAACAGCCGTAACGTGGGCGCCCAGGTCGCCAGCTCAGCTGTCAATGCCAGCGCCCGGTCGGGACGAGCGGTGACCAGCAGCGTCGGGCGTGTGCCATCTTCGGCGAGCGCGGCGGCCAACGGCGGACGCACGGCGCGCGGTGTGGCCAATACGAGGCGCTGTGGTGTTGAGTCACGCAGGCGCTCCGCCGCTTTCGCATAAGCCGGCAGACGACGAAGCACCAAGAGCAAGCCGGATAGGTTCATGGCCGAACAAAAAGCGGATGGGCGTTCCCATCCGCTGAAGGTTGCCCGCAACTTGGGAGTCGGCCACTCCGGGCGGTGGTTAGCCTGCCCGGTCGGCGGGGCCGTTGTATCGGCTCATGGTTAGCTGTGGTCCGTCTTTGATGAACGAGCCTACCACGTCCACGGCGCGCCGCAGGATGATATCCACCTCGTCCATGTCGCTCTCTTTGAAGTTTTGCAGTACGTAGGCAGAGGGCGACATGTGGCTGGGAGGCCGGCCGATGCCCAGGCGCAATCGTGGAAACCGATCGCTGCCCAGCTCATCAATGATGGATTGCAAGCCGCGCTGTCCACCGGCGGTGCCGCGCGGGCGCAGCCGCAGCGTGCCGAATGGGATGGAGAGGTCGTCCACAATGACCAGCAGCTTGTCCAGGCTAATATTGTAAAGGCGCACCAGTGCGGCCACCGCCTCGCCCGATTGGTTCATGTAAGTTTGCGGCTTGACAAGCATTACAGGTTGCCCGTGGATGTAGCCGGTGGTGTACAGGGCGCGGCCCTGCTTGCGCGTAAATCCTGCCATGTCGTGCCGCTCGGCGATTTCGTCCAGGGCTAAAAAGCCCAGGTTGTGCCGATTCAGGTGGTATTCGCGTCCCGGATTTCCAAGACCGACAATCAAATACTTAGGCGTTACCTCTGACACGGTTTTCCTCTCTAGGCTTAGCAGTCCCCTCTGCTGAGACTCAACGGTGGGTGCGTCGGCGTCGTTTGTTCCGAGCTTCCTGGATGAAAACATACAGGCCAAGTATACCGAAAATCGTCAGCGAGAGGCGGGCGCCTGCCCAAAAAGCAGCTTCGATTTGCGAACGGTTGCTCATCAGAGCAGACAACAGTTCATCCTCCTTAGCTGGGACGCCCACGCCGGCGCTCGGCATGGGAGCGGCGGTTAACAGGAGGATGGCAGTAGGTGTCAGGGTCGGCGTCGGCGTTGGGGTCGGCATAGTGACAGCAATGGGCGTTGCGGTCGGAGTAGCCATCGGCATGACGACGGGAGCGGTGTTGTTCAGTTGCAATCCACGCACAATCGTCTCGAGAAAGCCCCGTTCGGAGAAGTACACCCGCAACCGCAGGGCGTATATGCCGTCGCTGATCCCGCTCGTCTCCCAGCGTCCAAGTTCGCCCTCCGCTACAGGGGCGGCTCCCTGCCAAAACGTGAACCATGTGTCGGTTGGGTCAGGGTCATAAGCGAAGGCCAGTTCGTAGCGCACAAAAGTTGGATGAACGGCTGACCCGATGACGACCACTTCTCCGCTCAGGCTCGAACCTGCTCTGGGCGAGATGATTTGCGCCTGGCCTGTCGGCTGCGCCTGCGCTGCGTGGCTTGCCGAGCCAACCAGGAGGCACAGCAATAGGATGGTTTTCAGCCTGATCATCGCGCAGTGGGGTTTACCGCGAGCGGACAATCTGTGGCGTGTGGCGCAAAACGATCGGCTCGGTTGGAGGTCGGATGTTGAGTATGTGAGTTTAGCATGGGCAAAGTACGACGTCAAAATTTTCGCCGTGCGCCTGATACAGGCCGGCCGCTTGCTGTCCCGCGCTGAGTGTGCACGCAAAGGTTGTTAGAGAACGCGCCGCCCCTTTGACTGCCGCTTTGGCTTCGCTCACTGTCCGCTCGGGTACGGCTGACATGTTTTGCGTGCGCACCCGTGCTCTGAACTTTGACCCTCTTGGTTGCCTTTGTTATACTGATATATTATCAGCATAACTTTCGCGGGCAAAGTGGGTTATAACTGTTGGAAACTGCGCCCGCAGCAGGAGCAGGCGACGGGTGTCAGACCAGAACGGGAACGAGGCCGACTTGGTGCGTCGCGCCAAAGTCGATCCGGAAGCCTTTGGCGAGTTGTATCAGCGGTACGTTCGACCGATCTACAACTATATTTATTACCGCACCGGCGATGTGCAGGACGCCGAAGATCTGACGGCGCGTGTTTTCCTGCGGGCCAGCCAGCATCTGGCGAAGTACGAAGAGCGTGGTTTGCCGTTCTCGGCTTGGCTCTATCGGATTGCGCACAATCTGGTTGCTAACTGGCATCGCGACGAAGTACGCCGCCGCACGGCGCCCCTCAACGGCGCAGCACTGGCAGACCTACGGGCCGAGGCGCCAGATGAAACGCTGGACGAACACCGGCGCCAGGAACTATTGTTGCAGGCGCTGCGGCGGCTGCCCGGTGAACGTCAGCAACTAATTATTCTGAAGTTCGTCGAGCAGCTGTCCAATGCCGAGATTGGCGTTGTCATGCGGCGGAGTGAGGGCGCGATCAAGAGCCTTTATCATCGCACCTTGTTGTCCTTGCGAGATGAATTAGAGGCCCTGGAAAAGGATCAGACTGCTAAACCATCCAGAGCTTCTCCGCTCTGGGAGCCATTTCGCACCTAACCTTAGAAAGAAAGCTGAGCACCATGAGCCAAACCGTCGCAATCGTCACCGACTCAACTGCTTACCCGCCGCGAGCGTGGGTTGAAGAAGATAAACTCTATATCATTCCCAACATTGTCATCTGGTCGAATAAGTCTTACCGTGATGGTGTTGACTTGCAGGCGACGGAGTTCTTCGAGCGCCTAAAAGTGGACCCTGTCCATCCCACGACTTCGGTCGCATCGTTGGGGGATATGAAAGAAGTTTACAGCCGGGCAGCGGCGGCTGCCGACGCGGTGGTCGGCATTCATATTTCGGCGAAGCTGTCCAACACCTACGCGGTTGCCCGTGAAGCGGTCGGCCTGCTGTCCGGCAAGGAATTTCATGTCATCGATTCGCAAACCACATCCATGGCATTGGCAATGATCGTGCGCGCTGCGGCAAAGGCCGCCAAGGCCGGCAAGACGGCGGCGGAGGTCGTGGAAGTGGCAAAAGCCGCCATCCCACGCACCGGCCTGTTGCTGACGCCGGAGACGCTTAAGTATTTGCAACGTGGTGGTCGCATCGGCGCGGCGCAGGCGTTCGTCGGTGGCATGCTCGACCTGAAGCCCTTGCTGGAAGTGCGCGACGGCGCTATCCATCCCTTGGAGCGCGTGCGCTCACGAAAGAAAGCCGTTAGCCGGATGATTGACATTATTGCTGAGCGGCTTGCCGGCAAGACCAGCATTCGTCTGGCTGCCATTCATGCCGCCGCCGAAGCTGAAGCAACCGAGGCCCTGAATGCTCTGCGCGACAGGCTGGGCAGTGCCGTTGTTGAAACCGTAGTCACTGACGTGGCCCCGACCGTTGCCGTCCATGCCGGCCCGGGCACTATCGGTATTGCCTATAGTGAAGGCTTTTAGTTTCAAAGGGGTCTGAATGGACATCTCGATAGCGGATGGTTGTCAACGGATAGGCAAACGGATGAGCGGATGACAACGGATGCGGCCGCATCAATTCACTGCCCTCGCCGCTAGACCGGCGCAGCGCATGACCAGGCTCATCCGTTTCAATCCGTTCATCCGTTAATGCATCCGTTGACAGACATCCGCTTGCATCCGTTCATCCGTTACCACATACGGAATACGCAACATGCAATACACAATATACAATACGAAAGCGCTATGCCTCCCCTCACCATCGACTCCTCCGCACTCCTCGATTTCCTTATCGGCCTGCTCAACACACCCAGCCCCACCGGCTTCACCGAGCGTGCCATCGCTTACTGTGAACGCGAGTTTGCGCGCCTCGGCCTCGCCCCGCGCCGGACTGTAAAGGGTGCGCTGGTGATGGACTGGCCGGGCCTGTCGGCGACAGCCCCGCGCGCGCTGACCGCGCACGTGGACACCCTTGGCGCGATGGTGAAGGAGATCCGGCCCAACGGGCGCCTCAAGCTGACTAAGGTCGGCGGCTTCGCCTGGAACACCGTGGAGGGCGAGGGGTGCACCGTCTTTACCCACACCGGCGCTGAGTGGCGCGGTTCGCTGCTGGTCACCAAGGCCTCGTCTCACATCTTCGGCAGCGAGACCGGTGAAATGAAGCGAGATGATGACGGTATGGAAGTGCGGCTCGATGCGCGCACGCACTCGGCGGAGGAGACGCGCGCGCTGGGCGTGAACGTCGGCGATTTCATTGCTTTCGACCCGCGGGTCGAGATTGGGTCGGCGGGCTTTATCCGGTCGCGTCATCTCGACGACAAGGCCGCTGTGGCCTGCCTGTTTGCCGCGGTCAAAGCTATGTTAGACTCCGGCCTGCAACCGGCGCAGCGTGTCACGCTGCACATTAGCAATTACGAAGAAGTCGGTCATGGCGCTGCCAGCGGCTTCCCGCCTGATCTGGCGGAGCTAGTCGCATTGGACATGGCTGCGGTCGGGCCGGGCCAGGCTTCCGACGAGTTCAGCGCCTGCATCTGCGTCAAAGACTCCGGTGGGCCGTATCATCCCGAGCTGAGCCGGAAGCTGCGACGGCTGGCGACCGAAGCCGGCATCCCGCATACAGTAGACATTTACCCGTACTACGGCTCGGATGGGGAGGCCTACTGGCGCGCCGGCGGAGAGGTGCGCGGTGGCCTGTTCGGGCCAGGCGTGGATGCCTCGCACAACTACGAGCGCACCCATACGGACTCTCTCATCCACACGGCGCAGCTCATCGTTGAGTATTTGAGGAGCGCTGACTGATGATTCTCGTTTCTCCCGTTGCCGATGACATCTGGGTCGTTGCCCCCGACGGCCGTTTGGACCTGACCGCCGCTGGCGAGTTGGAGGAAGCGCTGACCGGCTTGCTGAACGAGGGCCGGTCGCGCCTAGTGGTGGATTGCTCGACTGTGACCTACATCGCCTCCGCCGGCCTGCGCGTGCTGGTGATCGCACTGCATCGCGCGCGCAACCTCAACGGCGACTTTCGCCTTGCCGGCGTATCGGGCAGTGTGCAACAAGTGCTGCGAATGTCCGGGCTGGAGGCCGTCTTCACCATCCACCCAACGCTGGCCGAGGCGGTGGCGGCTCTAAAGGCAGGCACCATGTCGGACACAACGGCGTCTTAGTCGTGGTGCAGTCCAGTCGCGCCGACATGTTACAATCGCGGCATCTCGTCGCCAGTAATGATGAACTGCTGAGAACGCCGAGAGCGCAGCGTTGTTTTATTGAACCTATCTCCACGCACTCGGCCAAGTTAGACCTTTTATAGGAGAGTCCGATATGGAATTACAAACTCGTGAATACAAGCGCGTTACCGTTATCCGCGTCGTCGGGCGGGTGGATGCGAGCGTCGCCCCTAAGTTTGAAGAGGCGCTGCGCCAGGCCGTGGAGGGCAGCCATGCCTATCTGGTGCTGGAGATGGACAGTACCGATTACATCAGCAGCGCCGGCGTGCGCGCCATGATCTCGGCTCAGAAGGCACTGAAGGCCAAAGGCGGGGCGGTGTTGCTGGCCCAGCCCTCCGACCGGGTGAAGGAGGTGCTGGACATTGCCGGCCTCGATTCCCTATTCCAAGTTTACCCCAGCACAGAGGTTGCCGTCGGTTCTATCTAGCGAGTGCTCCTTTGCGTTGCCCTGTCGTCCCGACGCCTCGCTTGGCAGCGAGGTGTCTTTGTTTCAACCGGACTTTCCGCCCTCACTCAAGTCTTGATTTCAAAGCCGGGCTTCACCACGCCGATGTAGGGTAGATGTCGATAGTACTCATCCACGTCTAGGCCGTAGCCGACGACGAAGTGATTGGGTATGGTGAAGCCGACGTAGTCAATGGGCACGTCGGCCTCGCGTCGCTCGGCCTTATCGAGCAGCGTGCAAATCTTGAGTGAGGCTGGGTGGCGCGTGTGCAACAGGTCAATGACGTGGGCGATGGTATGGCCGGTGTCCACAATGTCTTCGACGATGAGCACGTGTTTGCCGGCGATGTCCTGGCTTACGTCCAGGTTGATGCGCACCTGGCCCGGCGAGCGGCGCACGCCGGGCGTGTAAGACGAGATCGCCATGAAGTCAACGGTGTGAGATACCGTCAGAGTGCGCATCAGGTCGGCCAGGAACATGATCGCGCCACGCAAGATGCACAGTAGCAATAGCTCTTTGCCGGCGTAGTCGGCGCTGATTTTTGCTCCGAGCTGGCGGATGCGTTGCTGGAGCTGGTCTTCGGTGATGAGAATGCTGGCGAGCATCTCCGGCTCGCCGGGTGGCACGGGCTTCAGGGCCGGCATCGTGGCCGGCCGGCGCGGGACGACGTGATGCTCGCGGCAGCGCGCCTCGTACAGCTCGCTCGCGCCGACGACGACCACCGGGTCATCGTACTGGGCCGGTTCGCCGTTGAGCAGGCGCTGTGTGCGCGAGGCCTCACCGCCGCACACGGCGCAGATGGCGTGGAGTTTGTCCACGTGCTCGGCAAGAGCGATGAGCTGCGGCATTGCTCCGAACGGCTCGCCGCGAAAGTCCTGGTCTAGCCCGGCGACGATGACGCGTAGGCCGCGCGCCGCCAGCGTCTGGACTGTATCCACAATGCCCGGTTCAAAGAACTGTGCTTCGTCCAGCGCCACGACGGTCGTCTCCGGCTTGAGCAACGATAGGACCTCGGCAGCGCGTGCCACCGGCGTGGCCTCGAACTCGCTGCCGGCATGCGATTTCACCTTCTCAAGCGCGTAGCGGTTGTCAATGAGCGGTTTGAAGACCTGCACGGATTGCCGGGCGATGCGCGCGCGCCGCAGCCGCCGGATCAGCTCCTCGGTCTTGCCGCTAAACATGGAGCCAGTAATGACTTCGATGATGCCGGTGGAGTGTTTCATACGCGATTCACGAACGGATTATTCACGCGGATTGCAGTAGGATGACGAGGAGCATTATCCTCGAATTTCTTCGCTTGCATAGCCGGGGAAACTGTGCGGGCAAAAGCCGCTCGCTTCGCTCAGGATGCAACTGCCACTGAACATTGCTGTATGCACATAAAAGCGCCCTCAATCGGCTTGGTTTATAAAAGAAACAGGGCAGACGCAATTGGCATCTGCCCTGTAATGGTCAGGGTAAGCGTTACGCCGCCGGCGCTTCCGCCTGCTCTTCCTTGAGCAGGCCACGCGCGCGCAGGCGCTTCTTGATGTCAATCAGGTTCTTGCGGCCCAAACCTTCGATCGTCAGCATGCTTTCGTCGCCGGACTTGACGCGCTCTGCCAGCTCGGCCACGGTGTTCAGGCCGGCGCCAGCGAGCAGCGCGGTGACGCGCTCATCTAGCCCAAGCCCGGTAATGCTCTGCTCCATCTGTTGCCGGGCGGCCTCCCGCGCCTGCTTCTCTGCCTGATGTCGCATGCGCGCCTCTAGCCTCTTATAGAATCGGTCCACCTGACCTTCGGTGTCCACGATGCGTTGCTCGCCCGTGAAGAACGGGTGGCACTTGGAGCATACGTCGGTGTGAATCACTTCACGGGTCGAACCGGTTGTCCAGGTGTTGCCGCACGAGCAAATCACCTTGGCGTTCGCAAAGTACTTCGGATGAATCTTCTCTTTCATGTTGGCCTCCGACCCTGGTGAGGTTGGAGATTGGAGATTGGAGATTCAATCTCCAATCTTCTATTCTCTATTCTCTATATATCTCCACCATCGGCAGCACGCTGACTTTCTTCTGGCCGTTGGGCAGGGTGTCGTACTTGACGATGCCGTCGGCCACGGCAAAGAGCGTGTCGTCCCCGCCGACCATGACGTTCAGGCCGGGCTTGATCTTGGTGCCGCGTTGGCGCACCAGGATGTTGCCGGAGCGCACCACCTCGCCGCCGAACTTCTTGACGCCCAGGCGCTGGGCGTTGC
>JANWXR010000690.1 GCA_025057205.1 Anaerolineales bacterium
AGCGCGTGTCTGTCAACGGATGGGGGGAACGGATGGCTGTATTCGCCGGTATCCGCTCATCCATTGGTTATCCGTTGACGGATGGGCGCACGGGCGTGTCTGTCAACGGATGGGGGAACGGATGAACGGATGGGAACGGATGGCCATATCCGTTGGTATCCGCTCATCCGTTGGCTATCCGTTGGCGGCTGGGCGGGCCTGTCTGTCAACGGATGGGGGAACGGATGGCTGTATCCGATGGTATCCGCTCATCCGTTGATTATCCGTTGACGGATGGGCGGGCAGGCGTGTCTGTCAACGGATGGGGGAACGGATGAACGGATTAGGAACGGATAGATGTATCCTCTGGTATCCGCTCATCTGTTGGTTAGCCGTTGGCGGATGGGTGGGCGCTTCTGTCTGTCAACGGATGGGGGGAACGGATAGCCATATCCGCTGGTATCCGCTCATCCGTTGGGTGTGCACGCAAAACCTGTCAGCCGCACCCAGACCCTTCGGCTTC
>JANWXR010000691.1 GCA_025057205.1 Anaerolineales bacterium
CTCCGCCACGATCTCGGCCACGTCTTTGAGCTGAAGGTCGGTCTTCACCTGCGTCTTGGCGTCGGTGAGCATGATCATACAGAAGGGACAGGCCACGGCCAGCGTGTCCCGGCCGGTGGCAATCGCCTCCTTGAGCCGGTTGTGGCTGACGCGCTCGTTGCCGTGCTCCTCCTCCTTCCACATCTGCGCGCCGCCCGCCCCGCAGCAGAACGACTGCGTCCGGTTGCGCGGCAGCTCCGCCGTTGTGCCGGCCCAGGTAGCACGGGTCGTGGAAGGTGACGTTAGCCGTCCGCGCCGGGTCGGTCTTGAGCCGGCCCGCCGCCAGCAGCTCGGCGATGAGCGTGGTGTGGTGCACCACCTCGAAGTTCACGCCGAAGTCGGGGTACTCGTTCTTGAGCGTGTGCAGGCAGTGCGGGCAGGTGGCGACGATGCGGCGCGTCTTGCCGTCCTCGGAGGCCATGACCTCCTTCAGCACCTCGCCGTTCTGCGTCGCCAGCTGGAAGAAGAGCG
>JANWXR010000692.1 GCA_025057205.1 Anaerolineales bacterium
GTTCAATCCTTGGCGAATTTGCGCGGCATAGACCTTTTCCTGGCGAACTTCACGCAGTGGAACGCCGCCCTGGCCCGCAATCTGGTAATTGCCTTCGGCGGGCGGCTGGCCTTTTTCGGCGTGCTGCTGTTTGGGCTGAGCCAGCGCTGGGCCTGGGCCTTTTATCTGACCCTGATCGCCCTCATCGCCGACCTCGGCCTGAACCTGTTCCTGCTGGCCAACGGCTACCTGGGCTGGGCGCCCGGGATTGTGAACATGCTCATGGCGCTGGCGCTGCTCTACCTGACCGGCTCCTCTTATCAGGAGTTCAGCGTCACTTCGCAGCGGTTGTACAATCAGCCGGACAGTGACGTGCACACGGCGGGCGCGTTTTATCAGCGCGGGCGCGAGTATAGCAAGCTGGGGCTGTGGGGACTGGCAGTAGCGCAGTGGCGCAAAGCGGTCGGCCTGGCTCCCCGGGAAACGTTGTATTACAAGGAGCTGGGCCTCGGCTATGCGCGGATCAGGCGT
>JANWXR010000693.1 GCA_025057205.1 Anaerolineales bacterium
GACTAATCTACAAACAAAACGGCCTTTTCGTCAGAGGACGAAAGGCCGTTGCTTCCGCGGTGCCACCTCAGTTCTCCGCCATCCTCAGGGGAGGGCGGCGGAGCGCTTGGTTCGCTGTATCGGGCTGTCCCGTGCTGCTCTACTAAGCCGACGGTTGTGGCCGGCCGTTCTGCAGCGGACTCGCGAGCGACGTTCGGCGGCGGCAACTGCGCGGGCTTCCAGCCAATGGCCCAGTCTTCTCTGTTCAGTCTGGCGCGCCGCCTACTCTTCTCGGTCTGGGTCTGGTCTTAAGTTGGGCGGATTATAGCACCTTCTCCGTCCGTCCACAAAATGTGCGGCGCAGGCAGCGTGCTATACTGCATGGGCTTGGGAGTCCACGAATGAACACGGATGAACACGAATGAACACGAATAAGCTTGAATGGATACGGGTAAGCACGAATGAACACGAACGAATACGAATGAGCTTGAATGGATACGAATAAAAGCGAAGCTTTTGGATCTATCGGTG
>JANWXR010000694.1 GCA_025057205.1 Anaerolineales bacterium
TCATCGTCTCACCGGCGCAGGAAGTGCTGGGGCGCGGCTTCCAACCGCTGGGGGAGTAGGCCTCTTATCGCCTCACGCTGCCCTTTGGGAAGAACGGCGTGCAGGCGTTGCGACGCGGAGGTGCGCCCAGCAGCCGGTCGCTCAGCTCGCGCCGGAAGTCGCCCAAGGACACGAACGCGCAGGCGTCGCGCACAGAAATCAGGAACACTGCGCCTTTCCCGTCGGGCGTCAGTTGGGCAGGCAGACGCAACACCCACGCCGGCTTGCCCTCTGCCTGCCGATAACGGCCTAACGTCTGTCCGGCCAGCAGCGCCGCCCCCATCGTTACAAGAAGTCCAACCACAACCGCACAGCCGAGCAGCGCTTGGCGCATGATGCACCTCGGTTTGGAGATGCGGTGATTATACGCCCGTCTCGTGCCTCCGTCCCATCTCTTATTGAACGTGAATTCGGGATAACGCTTTCAACCGCGGAGCGCGCCGAGAACGCAGAGAAAAGGGAGAGGCTCT
>JANWXR010000695.1 GCA_025057205.1 Anaerolineales bacterium
TATACACCAAAACGTCGCCGCTGTCCTCCACGTGGCCGCCGTAGTGAAAGGAGTCGGTAGCGCCCTCGAACACCAGCCGTCCGGCGATGAGCGTCTGCGCCCGGGGCGAAACCAGCAGCATGAGCGCCAGCGCCAGCGCCAAGGCGACGCCGGCGATCAGGGCAAGCCTGCTCTTGTTTCTGGTTTGCATGGTCATTCTTCCATCTCCTTGCTACGCCAGTTTGCTGCTGCACCGAACGACGGCCAACTGACCGGCATCATACGACACCAACATCACAGCTTCATCTCAATTCCGTAACAGTTGTGTAACGGAGAGCTTAAAGTTTTCGCCCTTCCCCTTTCCACAAATCGCAGTCAAATAATTCCAATCCCAGAGGACGTCGGTCAGGCCGAATTTCCGCTTTGTAACAGTTCTGTAACAGAACGTTGAGAGTTTGAGTGTGCACGCAAAACATGTCAGCCGCACCCTGAGCGGACGCTGAGCAAAGCGAAGCGGCAGTCGAAGGGGC
>JANWXR010000696.1 GCA_025057205.1 Anaerolineales bacterium
TGCGTTCTCGGCGCGCTCCGCGGTTGAAAGCGTTATCCCGAATTCACGTTTAGGGACTGCAGGCGCCGCACCCGCCGCCGACCGTCACCACGCGCTGAGCAGAGCTGCCAGCAGCGCGGCGCGCTCCGGTAGGCTCTCGATGACGACATGCTCGCGCTCGGAGTGGGCGCCGTTGCCCCGTGCACCGAGGCCGTCCAGCACCGGCACACCCAGCGGCGCGACGAAGTTCGCATCCGAGCCGCCACCCGTGCTGCCCTCGCCCAGCTTTAGCCCCAGCCCCAGCGCAATCTGCTGTGCGCGCGCGAAGGTAGCGCGCATGGTCGCGTCGCGCGGCATGGGCGGGCGGTTCAGGCCGCCGGTGATGGTCACCGACGTGCCGGGCGTCACCGGTTGTCGCGTGCGCATCCATTCCATGAGCCGCTCGGCTTCTTCGAGGCTGGCCACGCGAAAATCCACTTCGGCGCGCGCTTCGTCCGGCACCACATTGGAGCGCGTGCCGCCGCTGACCA
>JANWXR010000697.1 GCA_025057205.1 Anaerolineales bacterium
GAGGCTCCCATGAAAATCTGGATTGACCGAACCGATTGCGATGCCTGCACTTCCTTCTACGATCGGCACGCCGCCAAGCTGGTGCGTTTCCCTGAGGGCGAAGATCGTCCGTGCATTCGGCGCGTCGAGGACGACGGTAGCCTGTTGCTTACCCTGGTTGTCAGGGATGGCGAAAATGAAGCGACCTTAACCCTGACCGAAGAGGAGCGCGAGATCGTAGCCTTGGAAGGCCTTTCCGTCCTGTTGCCCTGGTTCCGGCACTGAACGCTTGCCGACCTTCGCCGATCTCAGCGACGCCGGGTCGTTTTCCGCACGGCGTCGCTGATCCTTTTTTATGGGGAAGAAGCAGCATGACATTCCGCGCGGTTTTGCGGGATAGGTGACAGTACCCCTCCGAATTGGCCTGCAATATCGTAGCTTGGACAGGTTTCCTTGGCGAAGAAAGGATGTGTCTATGAAGACCGAACTGGTGCGTGACTGGATGACGCCCGACCCGGTTTGTGTCTCCC
>JANWXR010000698.1 GCA_025057205.1 Anaerolineales bacterium
GCCCGCCGCTCCCCTGAGCGCGCTCATCGGAGCGGTGTCGAAGGGTCAGGGTGCGGCTGACAGGTTTTGCGTGCACACCCGACGATTTCCTAATTGACATCTCGACCGGCGGCGCTATAATTTCAGCAATCATGACAGAGTTGAACCTGTTTGCTGAGGCCTGCATGTGTACCGGACGGAGGCGTTCCGCCATCGTCTAGTCACGCCTGCCTTCGGGACGACCCTACACCACACCGGCCAGACGAGCGGCAACCGCCTCCACAAGTAAGAAAAGCGGTTGCCGTTTTGTTTTGGCTGGTTTTTTATTCTTAGCGGATTGAACGGATTACGCGGATTGTTTCTATGCTAACTATGACGAGATTTCAAGTAGCCCGGCCCGTCCGGGTTGCGGCTCACTCGCCGGCCGAGTTGGTCGGCAATACGCCACTGCTGCGGCTGCGCGCCGTCACGGCACATCTGCCAAGCACGGTTGAGGTGTACGCCAAGGCCGAGTGGTTTAACCCTAGC
>JANWXR010000699.1 GCA_025057205.1 Anaerolineales bacterium
CCCTGTTTCTGGCCATCCTCATGCTCCTGCAACATCGGACGATGTTTGACCGCCTACGCTACCTTCGCCGCCTGCTGCTTAACCGCTGAGCGCTGCCGTGAACTTCTCCGTCGTCATTCCCACCTACAACCGCCAGGCCACCCTGCGCCGGTGCCTAACGGCCCTGCTGGCACAAACATACCCGGCACACGAGATCATCGTCGTAGACGACGGTTCGACCGACGGCACGGCGGAGATGATGACGCGCGACTTCCCCATCGTACGCTTTTTCCGCCAAAAGAACGCCGGGCCGGCCAGCGCACGCAACCGGGGCATTCGCGAAGCCAGCGGTGATGTTATCGCCTTCACCGATGACGACTGTCTACCGCCTGCCGACTGGCTGGAGCGGCTGGCGGACGGATACCGGCGCCACCCGGATGTGGCCGGCGTGGGCGGCTATCTGGATGCGCCGGACGAAGTGCTGGCAGATAACGCGTTGGCTCAGTATGACTATTTTGTATCCCACA
>JANWXR010000069.1 GCA_025057205.1 Anaerolineales bacterium
TCGTATTGTGGACTAACCTCTCCTATCGCGCCTATGCCCTGCTTTGCCTGGGGCGCTGGGCAGAAGCCCTGTCCACGGCGGAGCAGGGACAAGAGTATTTCCGTAGAGACCGCCATTGGAAGGACAAGACCTATGAGCCGATCGTGCTGTATCCGATTGTGCAGGCGGTCGCCCGCTACAAACTGGATCCTTCGCCGGAAAATCGGCGCAAAGCCATCGAGAGGCTCTCGCCGCAAGCGGTGGCCTCGCGCAACCATGTGGGACATCTGTGGGCGTTGTTTCACCTGTACAACCTGCGGGCGTTACACCCCGACCTGGCCCAGCCGCGGCCGGAGGAACTGCCGCCGGAAGAGCGGGCGCGGCAGGGCGCCGAAGCCTGCGTGAAATGGATGGCCGAAGGCGGGGTGGTGCTGGACGGGACTCCCGAAAGCCTGAAACGGCTGGATGAGACCATCCGGGAAGTGTTTCGGGGGTTGGAGGGCGAGGAGAAGCGCAAACAAGCCTTGTTTCTATGGGGCAGTTATTTTGGTGAAGTGGTGAGAAAGGAGTTGGCCGGCGGGCAGTGGCGGGCGCATGGGAAAGCCATGACCGAGATGGCGGTGGATTGGGAACTGGGCGAGGCGACGTTGCATCTGTGGGCCTATCGGCATGTGAAGGCGTATGTGACCGGCAAGGCCGCAAAGGGGCTGCATGTCCTTTGGGAAGAGACGGAGCAGGCGTACATTGATTTGGGATTAGCCGCCAACCTGGAAGACTAAAGCCCGCCCAACACGCGCTTGCACCTGACGCCGCTCCGCTGCGCTTCGCGGCGCAGGTGAAGCGCAGGCCGATGGCCTGCGCTGCGCGCAGCAGGGCCGCGCTGGTCGGCCTGGGATAGGGCGTCAACCGCCGCTTCAAACTCATAGTACGTCTTCCCGCGCCTCGGCTTCGCGGCGGCCTTTGGCTGTGAGTGTCAGCGCGATCGGTGCGCTGATCTTCGGGGAGTGGCTTGGGCCTGACGAGTTGCTTGCGTTCGAGCGCATCGGCCACTCCGCTGGCCGTGGTGAGGCGCCGGCCGGCATCCATGAGACCGCGCTGCGCCGGTGGGAGAGAAGGGTCGAATAGCTAAAGGTGTTGCCTTGAGCTATGCTCCGGCGAGACACACACGGTTCTTGCCGGCGCGCTTGGCGGCCAGTTCGGCTTCGTCGGCGGCTAGCAGGAGGGATTGGGGCGTCTGCCCGTCTTCGGGGAAGGCTGCTACGCCGAGGCTGAGGGTGTAGCCAGGGATGGGCGACGGGTGACCCGTGGCGCATGTCAGGTCGCGTGTTACTCGCTCCTCGTCATACGCCATCTGCTCGGCGGCGGCGCGGATGCGCTCGGCCAAGGCCACCGCGCCTTCCCGTTTGGTGTGGGGTAGGATGAGGGCGAACTCTTCGCCGCCGTAACGTGCCGCGAGATCTAAATCGCGCACGTTGTTCCGCAGCAGTTCCGCAATGGCCTTCAGGCGCGCGTCGCCGGCCAGGTGGCCGTAAGCGTCGTTGTACTGTTTGAACGAGTCAATGTCGAGAATGATGAGCGCGAGCGGATTGCCGTAGCGCTGGGCGCGCGCCACTTCCCGCTCCAACGCGCGGTCGAAGGCGCGGCGGTTGGCCAGGCCGGTGAGGCCGTCGGTGACCGAGAGGGCCTTGACCTCGGCGTGCAAGCGGGCGTTTTCCAGCGCCACGCTTGCCGGCCCGCTCAGGCTTCTTGCCAGTTGGAGCGATGCATCGGTGAAGGGAGGATCATCGGCTCGCCGGCTGATTTCGACTAGCCCAAAGGTGTGCTCGCCGACGCCCAGCGGCAGCATGAGCACGGAGGCATAGCCGTATTTTTCGAGCACGGCGCGTTCGCTTAGGTCGGCGGTGGGGTCGTCGGCGTGGATAATCATCGGCCGATGAGTTTCGAGCACGCGGCGAGTGGTCGGGTAATTGGCCAAGGGGTATTGTGTGCCCCGCGCTTCGATTTCGCCGCGCGTGCGATCATAGCTTAGCAGGGTCACAAGGCAATCCTGCGCTCTATCCCAGCGGGAGAGGGTGCAGCCGGAGGTTTGTAGGGCGTCGGCCAGGCGGCGGGCGGTGGCGATCAGCACGGCCTCTTCTTCCAGCCCGGCGGTGAACTCGCGCGTGGCTTCATAGAGAATCCGCTGCTCCTCGGCGCGCCGCTGTGTCTCGGCGAACAGGCGCGCATTCTCGACTGCCAGGGCGGCCTGCCCGGCAAAGGCCGCCAGGCGTTCGGCGTGTTTGGGACGGTAAAAGTCCGGCTCAACCTTATCGAGTGAGAAGAAGGCGATCACATGTCCATGCGCCATAATAGGCACACCGGCCCACGAACGCGCATAGGCTGAGGTCTCTACTTTTTTTATCCAACCGGGGTAAGCAGCCGTATTGGGGATGATGAGCGGCTCTCCCGTTTCGGCCATCCGGCGCAGGTTCTCCGTGGTCTCGATCTCAAATGAAAGCGCGGCAATGTCGTGGACGACCTGCGCCCCGAACTGTTCATAACCGCGCATGCGGGTGACACGGGCACGACCGAGACTGCTCTGGCTCGAATGCTCTACCAGCATGATGAGGGCGGAGTCATAGGGCACCACTCGCCCGATTTCGTCTAGCAGGCGGTCGAGCACCGTCTCAATATCGAGGCTCTCGCTCAGGGCGAGGCCCACCTGCCGCAGGGCCTCGGCCAGTTGGCGCTGCTCGCGCTCGGTTTCCAAGGCGCGGGCTTTGGCCATGGCCAGCGCGATCTGCCCGGCGGCCTGTTCGCCGAGGGCGATTTCCTCCGGCGTGAAGTAATGCGTTTGGTTGAAGGCGATGAGGGCCGCGCCTAGGTGGGTTGAAGGCATGTTGACTAAAGGCAGTGCTTTCGGCCCATCGGAAAGGGGCGCCCTCGGCTCCCCGCCGCCGACGATGAGCGGCAGGGCAAGTATGGAGCGGGTGGGAAAGAGCGCAGCGATGCGCGGGCTGAGGTAGGGGGTGTTGAATGCGTCCTCGACGGCCAATGCGTGCCCGGCGCGGAGGACGGATTCGGTCAGCGTCGTCTCGCCGGGTTCGGGGCGAAAGGTTAAGTATTGCTCGCGTAGTTCGCCATAGGCCGCCGCCGGGATGGTGCACTCCTGGGTTTCATCCCACAGGGTGATGAATGCGCCGTCGGCTTTGAACAATTCGCCCAGCCGGTCGGCGAGCACTTGAAGCATCTCATAGAAGTCAGCCTCGCGCAGTGAGGCCTGCGTGATCTCGTTGAGCAGCTCCATCTGTCGAGCGCGGCGACGTTCGGCCTCCAGCAGTGTGTGTTCGCGGGTAACATCGCGTAGGACGAGGAGGCGACCCAGTAGGGTGGACGAAGATACCGCCTTGGTTTCTCTCGCCTTCGCCCCATCCAGAATGGGCGAAACGGTCAGTTGGAAGACGCGGCGTTCTCCACCCTTGCTGATTTCTAGTTCCATCTGCCCTTCGCTTACGCCGAAGGCACTGCTTTTGGCCATGGCTTGCGTTGGCCACAGCGCTTCGAACAAGTTGTGGCCGAGGGCCTCCTCTCCCACACCGAACAGGTGGCGGGCGGCGGGGTTGAGGTCTATCACGCGATTGAGAATATCTACCACGATCACAGCGTCTGGCATGTGCTCGATCACCAAAGGCGCGGCGATGGGCATAATTTCGAGCAGGCCGAAGCGGAAGAAGCTGAGAGCCAGCAGTGCACCGGAGAGCGCGAAGATAAAGGGGGTGGGATCAAGCCAGCGCACGGGGGACAAGCCGGCGAGGAATAGGGCGTTGCCCGCCAGGGGAGTGATGGCGCCGATCAGCATCATAGTCGCCTGTCGCCGGTAGGGGCGGGCGGCGCGCGCAAAGGTGATCGCATGCAGTGCAATGCCGATCAGGATGAAGGTGTAGGAGATGAATGTGTGCACCCAGAACCAGGCGCCGCGGCCGGTGATGTGTATGGCCGGCGCGCCGTCCGGGTCGAGGCTCACCCCGGTCCAAATGAGCGCATGCCATTCGTTGGTCAAGGTGAGGATGAAGGTAAGCGCGCTCGGAGTGGCCAGCAGGAGGCGGCGGCTGCGGCTGAGCCAACTGACATGGCCAGTGTAGCGCAGGGCAAAAGCCAGCCACAGGGGCGGCACAGCGGCGATGCCGAGGTATTGCAGTTTGATGGCCAGTAATTTGCTAGGTAGGTCGGGGGCGAGCAATTCGAGGGCGTAGAAGGCAGCCCATTCGCTCAAGGCGGCCATGAGCAGGCCAACGGTGAGTGCGCCGGGCCGGGCGGCGCGGCGGAAGGCGTAGAAGGCCAGCCCGCCGGTGAAGGCGGCGGTAGCGAAGAGTGGGAGGGCGAAGGGAAGCGAGCCGGGAAACATGGGCTGGTGGCTATTGGCTGCTGACTCCTTTCTTCTTCAATAGTTCTGATCGAATTTTCAGGAACATTTCCACCACTTGCGGGTCGAAGTGCTTGCCAGATTGTTCGCGGATGTAGGCGAGTGCTTGCTCCTCCGGCAAGGCAGGGCGGTAGGGCCGGTCGCTGGTCAGGGCGTCCCACACATCCACGACGGCGAAAATGCGCGCTCCCAGCGGAATCTCCTCGCCCTTCAGTCCACGCGGATAGCCTGTGCCATCCCACTTCTCGTGATGGCAGTAAGGGATGTCCAGTGCCGGGCGCAGATAGGCGATGGGTTCGAGCATGTCGTGGGCGTATGTTGGGTGCTGGCGCATGATTTTCCACTCTTCATCGGTGAGTTTGTCCGGCTTGAGCAGGATGCTATCAGGGATGCCCATTTTGCCGATGTCATGCAGCAGCGCGCCGCGGCGGAGGCGGATGAGTTCTTCCTCGTTCATGCCCATCGCGCGTGCGAGTTCCACCGCCATCTCGGTGACGCGTCGGGTGTGGCCCTTGGTGGCTTCATCGCGCAGTTCGAGTGCGCGTGCCCAGCCTTCCAATGTGGCGTCGTAGGCTTGAGCCAGATCAGCAGCCAATCTCTGGGTTTGCTCGTGTAAGGTCTCGCGACGCAGAGCGTTGGCGGTGATGTCGGCGATGGCGGTCAGCAGGTGAACCTCGGCCTCGCTAAAACCGGGATTGGGTGCGAGGGTGTTGGTGCCGGAGCGGCGGCCGGAGGCGCGCCCAACCCACAGGGCGCCGAGGATTTGTTGATGAGCGATGAGTGGGACGCAGGCAACGGCGCGCAAGCCATGGATCAGGTCGCGATGCGTCATGCGCGGGTCGGCATAGATGTCATCGGTCAAATAAGGTTTCCCAGTGGCGATGACATGGCTGCTGATGCCCTCACCCGGTGCCAGGCGGATGCCGGTCGATGTAGCCCAACTGCCGCGTGCCATTTCGATCACCGCTCCGTTTGTGGCTGGGTCGTGCATAGCTAGCGCCGCACCGTCGGCGTTCAACACGTTCAGGACCTGATCGAGGATCTCCGGCAGCATCTCGGCACGGGTCGAGGCGGTGCGCAAGGCCGATGCGACCCGCTCCAGATTCTCGAGTTCGGCTGTGCGATGGCGCAAGTTCGCTTCGGCCTGTTTTCGCTCGGTGATGTCACGGAAGTTGATCAGCACTCCGGCCACGTGTGGATCGTGTAGCAGGTTGCGTCCTGTCGCTTCCAAGCAGTGCCATGAGCCGTCGCGATGTCGTAAGCGGGCTTCTATGGTGGAAACCAGGCTCGAAGTCACAATTTCCTGCAACGCGTGAGAGGCTAGGGCTGTGTCGTCTGGATGGACTAGCTCGAAGATGTCCCGGTCCAACAACTCCGCGGGCCGATAACCCAGGATACGCTCAACGGACGGGCTGACATAGCGGAGTCTCCTCTGATTGTCCAGAATCATCACACCGTCCCAGGCGTTTTCGATGAGGGCGCGGAAATAGGCCTCACGGCTTTCCAGCCTTTCATACAAACGTGCATTGGCAATGGCCACGGCGGCCTGATCGGCGAACAGGGTGAGCATTTCCGCATCTTCGACGTGAAAGCGACCCGGCCGCGTGTCGGCGACGTTGATCACACCGATCACCTTGCCTTGCCACTTGATGGGTGCGCCTACCACTCCCGCGAGGGGCTCGTCGGCGTAAACGCTCATCCGCCCTGCCCACTCGTTGTAATTATCCACGATGAGCGGCTCACCGGTTTGAGCAATGCGGCCGGAGAGGCCCTCGCCCAGGCGCAGGCGGGTGCCGGTGTAATCGCGCGAGAGGTTGTGGCTTACCACTAGTTCCAGGTAGCCAAAGGCATGTTGGCCGAAGGCATTGCCCTCAGCCTCCCTAGGGGCACTGTCTTCCTCTACCAGGAGATACAAGCCGCCCATGGGCGCTTTCAGCAAGCGGGCAGCGCGCTCGGTGATCGTGCGCAGCAGACTCGGCAGATCGTAGGGGTGGCCCGCGGGGTCGCCCCTGCTCAGGTCGAGGCCGGTTGCGTGCAGGGCGGTGAGCGCGTCTACCCGCCATTGTTTGGCCTTGAACAGACGTGCGTTTTGAATGGCTACGCCTGCCTGCCGGCCAACGGATTCAACCAGCGCAGCGTCCCGCGCGCTGAAGCGTTTGGCGGGGTCGATGTTGAACAATCCCAACGCGCCCAGGCGCTCCTCGCCGGCCACAACGGGGACGCCGACGAAGGCGCGGACGCCGGCCTCGACCCAATTCGGCAGTGCGTTGGGGTGGTCGGCGTAATCGTCCAGCAGAACGGTCTGGCCGGTCTCGACGATATGCCAGGCAATCCCCTGGCCTTTGGGCGCCGGTTCCAGCGCCAACCCCTTGGGCATATTGTAGAGGTAGGGGTAGGTGATCGTCTGGCCGTCTCGGGCAACGAGCGCCAGCGCGCCGACTTCCGCGCCGATGAGTTCGGCAGTCAGCCGGACGATCCTTTGCAGCAAGGTCGCTTCGTCGAGCGTGCCGGCGATCAGGCGCGCGATTTCGTTGAGGCGCTGTTCGCGGCGCAGGGACTCCAGAGTCTCGGCGTGCAGGCGGGCGCGGGTCAGCGTGACACCCAGTTGATGACCCAACGCCGAAAGCATGGTCAGATCGTCCTCCTCAAAAGACGTGCGCCCGGGTGGGAGGGCTAGATTGAGCATCCCAAGGATTTGGTCGCCGCTGCGGATAGGGATGGCGGCGTGAACGCAGAGGCCGCGCGTATCGCCGTTGGCCCATTCCAGCAGGCGTTCACATTCCAGGATGTTCACTGCGGCGGGGAGTTTGCCGGCGAGTAGTTGACGCTGGCAGTTGCACGGCTGGCGGCGCATCGCGGCGTGATCGTCAGCGGTCAGCGCGGGGGGCAAGTTTTGGTGGGCGGCCAGCCAGAAGCGGTCACCTAGGGTCTCATCTTTGGCGGTTTCCCGCAAACTGATCCAGCCGGCTGGCAGGTCGAGCGCGGCCAGGGTCTCGCGCAGGGTGAGGCGCAGCGCCTCTGTGAGCTCGGTGCTGTTGTTGAGGGCGAGCGCAATAGTGCTGAACGCGCTCAGGCGGCGCAGGTGTTGCGCTTCACGTTCGCGCAATCGGGCGTTGGCGAGGGCAATCGCGATGTGGTCGGCCAGCGCCATAATAGTCAGCGCATCTTCGGGGGTGAGGTCAGGGCCGGCGGCGGAGAGCGCGCCCAGCCGCTTTCCTTCGGCGATCAGCGGGGCGATGATGGCTGGCTCGCGGCCCAGCCAGCGGATGATCAGTTCGAGGAAGTGGCGGGCGGATTCGGGGATGAGCTGGGCGACGACGGTGCTGCCGTCGGGGACGAACACGGCTTGCCCGGTTTCGAGCGCCTGCCGGTAGGCGTCCACCTGAGTAGGGGAAAAAGAGTAACCGATGGGCTTCAGGCCGGTGAGTTCTTCAAGGGCGGCGAGGACCGAGCCTGGGAAGGCGGCAGCGCGGACGGAGAGCGCGCCGGTTTCGTCGAGGAGCGAGACGCCGCCGCGCAGGCCGAGGCGGGCGAGTTGCTCGGCGACGGCCTGCAAGACCGCCGCTTCGGAGACGGCGGCCTGCCGCATCACCTCGGCGGCGGCGTTGAGGGCGGGCAGGAGGGTCTTCATGGCATTCCGAAGACATAGCCTTCCGGGAGCCGAAGACCATACCTTCGATGGTTCAGCTGTCCTGCTATCCTACGTCATTCTAGCATGGGCGGCGCAGCGGCGTCTCATTTCGTTTGCGCGTAAAAGTTATTATTGAGTTTCACAAAAAGACAACTATGATCTCACCGCGAAGCCGCGAAGAGCTCAAAGGATTCGCTTTTGTTCTTCTTAGTGTTCTTGGCGTCTTCGTGGTTCAAATGGACTTTTTTCAGTAGACCCCCCTTTTCAGGCTTGGCGCAACATCGGCCAATACCAGGCCAGCGTGGCCAGCATGCCCGGCGCCGTGAACGTCAGCGCGGTGGCGTAGGCCTCGGGTGGGTAATGTCCGGCAGCATCGCGCGGCCATGCGCCGATGATCATGCCCAGCAACGCTTGTAGAATGAATGTTCCGCTTCATTCGCGTCATTCGATGCCCATATACGCTGACAACAGTGGATGCTGCCGCACCGAATTGCGCGAATTGCTCGGAGCGCTCGACTATGATTCGCCTTCATTCGCGTCATTCGATGCCTTAACGAGGCTTTGGCAAATGGTTAACCCGCTATAATCAACCCCCATGCGTCCGGTCATCCGCCTGTTGCTCCAGCTCTGCGCCCTCGTTGTTGTAGCCGTTCTCGCAGCCCGCGCCTTCGGCCAGCCGCAACCGCCGCACCGCGTCTTCCTTTCCGCCATCTTCAGGGACTACGCGCCGCCGGAGTTCATCGGCCCGGAGATTCCGTCCGGCTACGGCTGGGGCGTGTACGACTGGCGCGCCTACTGGTCCTCGCGTGCGCCCGCCGACCCGACCTCTTTCAACTGGCTGCGCGTATCCGAGAACCCTCCCGCCTGGCAATTGTGCGGCCCCAACTTTCGCCTGCGCGAGAATGTGCTGCTGCGGCTCAACAAGGCCGACGCCAACGCCACGCCTCAGCAGGTCGCCGACGACACCTTCACCTGGGCGCAGGCGCTCAAAGCCACTGCCGCGCACGGGCGTTGCGTCGAGGCCTTCGAGATCGGCAACGAACCGAACCTCGCGATGACGGGCGCGTTCGGCGGGCCGGTGAACCCGGAGCTGTACGCCGACCAGTTGTGCGCGGCCTACACCGCCGTCAAGAACACCGACCCCGCGTTCATCGTCGTCTCCGGCGGCCTCGCGCCCACCGCCGGCCTGCCTGACGCCACGCAGGCCCTCACCGACACCGTTTTCCTGCGCCGGATGCTGAGCCGCATCGCGACCACGAACAACGGCGACGCGGGCGCGTGCTTCGACGTGCTTGGCTACCACAACTACGGCTTCCGCACCGGCTACGCCACCGACCCGGCCAGCGCGGCCTGCGCCGACCGTTCATGCTTCCGGGGAGTGGAAGAAATCTACCGCATCCTGCGCGAAGAGTTCGGCGTGAAGAAGCGCATCTGGGCGACGGAGGTGGGCTGGCTGCGGGACTTTGTCGCCGGCGGCTGCGGCGGCGCGCCGTGGGCGTGGATGTTCGCCGGCTGGCAGCGCAGCGACGCCGACCAGGCCGCTCAGCTCGTCGGCGCGTTCCAGTACGCGCGCGCCAACTGGCCGTGGCTTGGGGCGATGTTCGTGTTCAACCTCGATTACGACCGGCGCCCGCAGGACATCTGCCAGGACGAGCAGGGCTGGTTCGCAGTGAAGGGCTACCCGGCGGAGGCGGCGCTGGAGGGGATGGCGAAGCCGTGAGGCGAGTGCCTTGCACAACCGCCTCAGTCTGCCATAATTCCGCCCATGGCCATGCCCGACCTGGAGTCGCA
>JANWXR010000006.1 GCA_025057205.1 Anaerolineales bacterium
CCGGCGGCATCTGGCAAGGAGGCGGGTCGGTCTTCAACTCGGCGGGCGAGAGCGGCTGCTCGCACAGCACCTTGCCGGCCTTGTTGGTGATGCGGCGGATGGCAAAGGCGAAGACGCGCCGGCCGGAATTTGCCAGCGTGGCGTAGCTCTGCGCCATCTGGTTGAGCGGGATCTCGCCGCCGCCGAGGGTAAGCGAGAGTCCGTAATCGTCGCGGGTGAGCGTTGTCACGCCGAGGCGCTGCAGGAAGGGAATCAGCCCTTCGGTGGCCTGGGGGTTCTCGCCGGTCGCCACGCCGCGCACGCCGACGAACTCCAGCGCCTTGACGGCGGGGATGTTGTAGGAGTTGGCCAGCGCATAACGCACGGTGACCGGGCCGTGAAACTTGCCGTCGTAGTTGCGCGGGACGTAGGGAGGGTTCGCGCCGTCGGGGAATTCGGTGGGCACGTCCCAGATGAGGGTGGCAGGCGTCCAGCCGCGCTCGAAGGCCAGCGCGTAGGTAAACGGCTTGATGGACGAACCGGGCTGGCGCGGCACAAGGGCCATGTTGATCTGCCCGTCCACCGGGTCGTTGTAATCGTCTGAGCCGACCATGACCAGAATCTCGCCGGTGGTGGGGCGCACGGCGACCAGCGCGCCGTTGGTCACGTTGCGCTCGGCCAGGGCCGCCACATGTTCGCGCACGGCCTGCTCGGCCAGCAGCTGCAAATCGGGGTCGAGCGTGGTATAGACGTTGAGGCCCTCACGATAGAGCGCCTGAGTGTATTGCTCTTCGACGAGCTGGCGCACGTAGTTCACCCAGTGCGGGAAGCGGGCCGTGCTGCGCGGCGGGATGAAAGTGCGCTCGGACATCTCGCGCAGGGCATCGCGCACCTGCGCGCTGTCGGTGCAGACAGGGGCACGCCCCTCGCCGATGTTGATGCATTCACCGAGCATCAGCGCAAGCACCTGACGCTGCCGGCCCAGCACCACTTCCTTGACGGTGAACACATCGTAGATGGCGGGCGATTGCGGTAGGCCGGCCAGCAGCGACGCCTCGCCCAGCGTCAGGTCGCCGGCACTCTTGTTGAAGTACACGCGCGCCGCCGCTTCCACGCCATAGGCCAGGTTGCCGTAGTAAATCTCGTTCAGGTACAGCTCAAGGATTTCATCTTTGGAGTAGCGGCGGGTGATCTCGGCGGCGAGGATGATTTCACGAATCTTGCGTCGCGTTGTGCGCTCGGCGCGCTCTGCGGGGGAGAGCACCAGCGCGCGCACCAGCTGCTGCGTAATCGTCGAGGCGCCGGAGACGGTATCGCCAGCCTGCAGGTTCTGCCAGATGGCGCGCACGATGCCGAGCGGGTCGAAACCGGGATTGTTGTAGAAGTTGCGGTCTTCAGTGGCGATGGTGGCGGCCAACAGAACCGGCGAGATTTGGTCGAGGGGGACGCGCGTGCGCCGGCCGGCCAGCGGGTCGTTCAACTCGAAGAGCAGGTTGCCTTTCGCGTCGTAGATGCGCGCCGTCTCGAATTGCGAGGCGCGCGCAGTTAGGTCGGCGGGCAGCTCACTGGCAACCGACCAGTAGGCGAAGGCGGCGACGATGAATCCGGCCAGCGTGAGAAGCAGCCCGCCGATAAAGCCGTAGCGCAACGCTGCCCACAAACAACCCCAGTTGAAGGGCTGCCCGGCCCGCGCTTGAGCGCGCTCCCGACTCTGCCGCGTGCGCGCGCCGACGCGCGTGGTGCCGGTGATGGGCGGCGTGATGGTCGTTACGGCCTCACTGACCGGATAATCCCGTTGCGTTGACAGCCGAGCACGCGGCGCGCCGGGGTCGAGCGGCAGGGAGCGCGACTTGAGGACGGGCATGCCCTGCGCGTCAATCGGCAGGCGCAGGGTGGGCGCTTCGTGAAGGTCAGCGATAGGAGGCGGCTTGGAGGGAGCCGGCTCAACCGGAGACGGCGGCGGTTCAACTGGGGACGGCGCCGGCTCGCCGGACTCGGTCTGGCCGGCGGGCGGTTCTTCCTCGAGCGGTTCCGGGTTGGGCGTTGAAGGATGGGTCATGGCAACACGGACGGATAGCTCAGCCGATGGGTTCCGGCGGAGGACACATCTGGCTGCGCCGCGCCGGGCTATTCTACACCGCGAGAAGGAAGGAGGCTTAACCCTGCGTGCAGCCATCCCCGCACCTGTGTGCAAATCGTCCACAAACAACAAAAGGCCGCTCCCTTGCGAAAGCGGCCTTTTGTTTGCGCCGGGGCATGATCTCGAACTTACTCGAGGAGGGATGCCCCGGCGCTTAAACTAAAACGTTTATCCATGTGGGACATCACCTCCTCCTTTCTAAAGGATGGCGGTGATAATCGGGCACGCATTCCACTAGAATGCGGCGGAAAATGATGCCGGGATTATGGCATGGATGGGGAAGAGCGTCAATCGCTCCAAAGTAACTTTTAAGCGAGCCTGCGTTAGTGTTGTACGCCGCTCACAAGCTTATACATAAAATGTTGGCCCCGGTGACAACGGCTCAACTCACGCCCATCTCTATATAATCTTCTTGCCCTATGTCCAACTCAATCGAACTGGCCGCGCCGGCCTGCCTCCCAACCGGCCTCGCTCAGCCTGCCAGAGGTCTGTTGGCCGTAGGCCTCGTCCCGCAGCAGTCAAGTATCAATCTCCAAGTGTCACATACCACGTGACACATGACACGCAATACACAACGTGCACTATCCCCCAACCTAAATGTCCCCTCTCTCCCCCACCCGTGACTGGCTTGGCTGGTCAATGGCCGGCACAGCCGCGCTAGGGTTCAGCTTAGTCACGCCGCTGAGCAAGGTCGCGCTGATTCTGGGCCTGAACCCGGCGATGCAAAATGTCGCCCGGCTGGTGTTGACGGCTGTGCTCCTGGCTGTGACGCTGGCCTTCACGGCGCGTGGGTTGCGCATTGATCGGCGCGGGCTGGGGCTCTGCTTAGGAAGCGGCGCGCTCATTGGCGCCGGCGCACTGATTTACCTCGTCGGACTGACAAGCGTGGATAGCTCCATCGCGGCGATGATTTTTGCCATCGAGCCGCTGCTGGTGCTAGGATTACTGGCCCTGCGCGGCGAGCGCTTCACCTATCGCCAGTATGTGCGGCTGGCGCTGGCGCTGACCGGCGTGTATTTCCTGGTCGGGCCGGGTGGGCGCGTCGACCTGCTCGGCGCGGGGCTAATCGCACTTTCAACCTTCTTCTTTGCACTGCCCATGGCAATCATGCAGTGGTCTTTGCAGGGATACGACTCTCGCACCATCACGTTTTACATGGTGCTGGGAATGGCACTGATCAACCTGGTCGCCTGGTTTGCGCAGGGCGCACCCTGGCATGAGCCGGGCGCAGCAGGCTGGCTGGTCATCATCGTGCTGGCCGTGGTTTGCACCTACCTCTCGCGGCTCGCGCTGGCCACAGCGGTGAAGCGGCTGGGCAGCGGCCAAGTCTCGCTGCTCGTCCCGCTGGAGTTGCTGCTCGCGGTGGTGTGGTCGGTGCTGTTCCTCGGCGAGAGGCTGACACCGGCGCAATGGTTCGGCGGCGCGCTCATCCTGACCAGCGCAGCCCTGGCCGTGGTGCGCCTCCGGCGCGTGCCCTGGCGCGCCACGACGGAGCTGCCATGAGCCTAGACTCCCTTCGCTCTGAACGCCGCTCTGCACGGCGCGCTGAACTGCGTCAGGTGCGCAGCCGATTGCCGCTGCTCACCCAACCGTTCCGCCAGCCGCGCAACCCCCTCCCGCCGCTCGAAATCTTGAACCCCGCACAGGTCGAAGAGCTGCATCTTGCCTCGCTGCACATCCTCGAAAACACCGGCGTGCAATTTCAGGATGCCGAGACGTTGAGCCTATGGGAGCAGGCCGGCGCGCAGGTGGACCACAAGGCGCAGCACGTGCGCCTCGATCGCGGGCTGGTGCTGGAGCTGGTGGCCAAAGCGCCGCGTTCCTTCACCTGGCGCGCGCGCAACCCGGCGCGCAACGTGCTCATCGGCGAGGTGAAAGGAGATGCTGGCTGCCTACCAGCCGCCGCCGCTCGACCCCGGCGTGCGCGAGGTCGTCGCCGACTACGTCGCCCGCCGCACCCGCGAGCTGGAAGGGAAGAGCCTGTACGAGTAGTAAAACGATGGCTGTATGTTATACTGCCCCTGACCTGAGGACAAAGCCATGCATGAAGTCACACTTGAGGAAATGCCGCAGCGTCTGCGCGATTTGGTGAAAGCGGCTGTCCAGGGCGAAACTGTAGTCATCGTGAAAGACCATCAGCCACTGGTGCAACTGGTGCCGCTTACTCTACCGCGCCGCATGCCACAGTTCGGAAGCGCACAGGGTAGCGTCATTATGGCCGATAACTTTGACGAGCCTTTGCCCGACTTTGCCGACTACATGCCGTGAGACTGCTGCTGGACACGCATACTTTTCTGCATACTTTTCTGTGGTTCGTCGGAGGGGACGCCAGACTTAGCCTGTTGGCGCGTCAGTTGATCGAAGACGTTGCGCAACAGCCATTATTGAGCATCGCCAGTCTGTGGAAAATGGCAATCAAGATCAGCTTGGGCAAATTGACCCTCAACCCTTCCTTTTCCGACTTCATCCCGCGTCAATTACAACTCAACGGTATTCAGTTGCTGGGCATTGAGTTCCGACACACAGCCCTCGTCGCTACCCTTCCCTTTCACCATCGCGACCCTTTTGATCGAATGTTGATTGCTCAGGCGTTGAGCGAGTCGATCCCTATCTTGAGCCAGGATCCTACTTTCGATGCCTATGGCATTACGCGCCATTGGTAGCAGAAAGGACCCCTCCATGAACCTGTTCGACTTTCTCGTTGATGAACTGCTGGAGGCCCTGCGCCTCGCCATCTACAGCCGCGCGCGCCGCAACCCGCCCCCCCGCTTGCGCCGCTCCGCAGACATGGCCGCCTTGGATGAAGGCAGGGCCATGCGCAAAGCGCGCCGCCGCCGGGGCGGCATCAATCCCCTGCTGCTCATCGCCCTCATCATCGTCGGCTGGCTGGTGCTGCGCCGCCTGAGACAAAAACGCAGCTGAACGTCGTTCTACGGATTACGGGATACGCAATACGAAACACATAACATGGATTGCATATTGCGTAACACCATGCCTTGCCTGTGCCCAATTCAACGCAACATATCAAAGCCGCCGTTTGCTACGAGTTCTGCAAACCGCTCGTTCTTGAAGAAATTTGCCTTGATGCGCCGCACGCGGGCAAGGTGCGCGTCAAACTCGCCGCCGTCGCCATTTGCCACAGCGACGTGCATCTCATTCGGGGCGAATGGCGGGGCCGTCGTCGAGACGGTCGGCGAGGCGTCACAGCAGTTGCGCCCGGCGATCCGATGATCGTCACGCTGTTGCGGTCACGCGGGCGCCGCTTCTTCTGCACGCAGGGCACGCCGTTCCCGTGCGAGGCCGGCCTCTCCATCGCCTGTAAGCAACGCCTGCGTCGCCCTGCTGATGGCCTGCCCATCAATCGGGGCATCAGCGTTGGCGCGTTTGCTGAAGCAGTGGTCGTGAGGCAATCACAGGTGGTGAAGATACTGGCGGACGTGCCGCTTTCGGCGCATCCACAGTCATCGCGGCAAATGTGCTCGACCACAAGCTGGAGGCGGCCTGCAAGCTTCGGCGCGACCCACACGCTCAATCCAAAAACGCAGAGCCTGCGCGCCAGCGTGCGCGCGCTCACCTGGAGCGCCTGGCCATCAGCCCGCAGTGCGGCTTGGCCACCTCCATCGGAGGCAACGCCATCTCCCCCGCCGACCAGTTCCGCAAGCTGCGCGTGCTGGCCGAGACCGCGCGGAAGCCTGGGGCGAGCGGGCCTGACTCTTTTGCACAACAGCACTGCGGAGCCAACAAACTCTTACGTAACACTCACCTTGCTTATCAGCAGCGGAAGATACAATCTGGTTGACTGCCAGATTCAGACTTTATGAGGACTTTGGACATGAGTCGCGTTTATCGTGTGGTAGCTGTCCTGTTTTTGCTCGGCGTCACCGGGACCCTGATGTTCGCGGGCGGCTTTGCCGCCGGCCGGTTGACGGCCACATCTCCCCTGCTCAGCTTCGTGCCGGGTGGGCCGCGCACCGACCCCGCTGCAGGCGGCACGCCGGAAGAGCTACGCACAACCTTTGCGCCGTTTTGGGAAGCCTGGGACCTCGTGCACACCCAGTACGCCGATCAGCCGGTGGACGATGTGGCTCTGATGCGCGGCGCCATCCGCGGCATGCTGGATGCGCTCGGCGACCCGCACACCGGCTACATGACCCCGGAAGAGTACCGGATTAGCATGACTCACCTCGACGGCGAGTTCGAGGGCATCGGCGCAACCGTAGAGACCGATGAAAAAACCGGCTACACGCGCATTGTCGCCCCGATCGCCGGCTCGCCGGCGGAGGCCGCCGGAGTCCGCGCCGGCGATCTCATCATCGAGATCAACGGCGAGGACATCGCCGGGCAGGACATCACCACCGTAGTCACCAAAGTGCGTGGCCCGGCGGGCAGCAGTGTGACGCTGACCATCCGCCGCGAGGGCGTAACCGAGCTGCTGACGTTCACCATCACACGCGCACGCATCACCATTGCTTCGGTGGAAAGCCGCATGTTGGAGAACAACATCGCCTACATCAAGGTGAACTCCTTCGGCGAAGAAACGGGACATGAACTGCGCGACCAGTTGCGCAAGCTGCTCGCGCAGAATCCCGTTGGACTGGTGCTCGACCTGCGCGGCAATCCGGGCGGATACCTGCAAACCGCAATCGAAGTCGCTTCCCAATTCATTCCAGATGGCGTGTTGATGGTCGAGCGCTTTGGCGATGGGCGCGAGCGCACCTTCGAGGCCCAGGGCGGCGGGCTGGCGACTCGTATCCCCCTCGTGGTGTTGATTGACAAAGGCTCCGCTTCAGCTTCGGAAATCGTCGCCGGTGCGGTGAAAGACCGTGGCCGCGGCACGGTGATCGGCGAGACCTCGTTCGGCAAAGGCTCAGTGCAACAATCACACACGCTCAGCGACGGCAGCGCCGTACGCATCACCATCGCGCGCTGGCTGACGCCCAACGGCACCTGGATCCATGAACAGGGCATCGAACCGGATATTGCCGTTGAGCGGACCGAGGAAGACCGGGCTGCCGGACGCGACCCGCAGCTCGACCGCGCGGTGCAGCTGTTGCGCGGCCAGACAACGGGGCCTTGAACGCAAGCAAAGCCATAAAAAGCGAGACGCGCCCCGGGGCGCGTCTCGCTTCGACTCGGTTATCCTCATCCGGCTCTCACAGCTCAACGAAATACGACTCGCAGGCGCGGTCCACCAAATCCTTGGTCAGCCCCGGCTCCACGCCCAGGTAAGCAGCGATATCCAGGATCTGCTCACAGATGTCGCGCGGGTGATTGGCGCGCAACTTGCGGTTGCGCTTGAGATACCACTCTTGAATCAGATAGGCCAAGCCGCGATCATCGTAGGCCACCTTCTTCTGCTCGCACACCCGCCGGAAAATCTCGCGGAACTCGTCCGGCGTCGGGTCCACAATCTCAATTTTGTGGCGAATACGGCGCAGGAAGGCCTCGTCCACCAAATCCTTCGGCGGCAAGTTAGTAGAGAAGACCACCAACACCTCGAACGGGATTTCCAGCTTGCGGCCATTCGCCAGATTCAGATAGTCAAGCCGGTTCTCCAGCGGCACGATCCAGCGATTGAGCAAGTCGCGCGGACGAATCTGCTGGCGACCAAAGTCATCAATTAAGAACATGCCGCCGTTAGCCTTCATCTGGAAAGGCGCTTCGTAATACTTATGGACTTCATCGAATTGCAAATCGAGGCCGGCCATCGTCAGCTCACCGCCCACCACCACGAAAGGACGCTTAATCTTGACCCAGCGTGGGTCATATTTGGTGCGGGTTGTGCTCCCGCCCTCGCCCTCCTCCGTCACCACCTCATGGTTCACACTGTCGAAGACTTTGATGAGCGCGCCGTCCACGTCCACGGCATAGGGGATGAACATCTCTTCACCAAGCACCATCTTGCCGATGGCGCGCGCGATGGACGTCTTGCCATTGCCAGGTGGCCCATACAGGAAAAGTGAGGTGCCGGAGTTGACGGCCGGGCCGATGCGCGCAAACGCCTTCTCGCTAATGACCATGTGCGCCAGGGCTTGGCGCATCACCCGCTGGGTAACGGTCTTGCGCTTGACGGCCTGCTTGCGGATAGCCTCCAGATAATCGCCAATCGGCACCGGGGCCGGGCCGGCGTATTGGTTGCGCTCCATCGCCTCGCGCGCCCGCCCAATGCCAGCACCGGTGATGCCATAAATGTATGAGCCTTCGCCAAAGCCGCCGACGCTCTGCTTTACTTCCACCAGCTTCTCGCGCTTGAGGTACTCCAGCACCTGATCCACCAGGCCGCTGAACGGCAGGCAAATCATCTCGGCGATGCGGAAGCCGGTCAGGTTACCGCTGTTGTAGAGGATTTTGAGCGCCAACTCGGCCAGGTAATATAGCGTCAGGCCGGTGTCTTCGATCTTGGAGAGAGGCCGGGGAACGAAAGGCTGCGGCGTGCTGATGGGAATGGTTGACGGCCGGGCCGCAGCAGTCGGCGCCAGACGACTGGTCATGGAAGTTCTCCGAATGAGCAAATCATGACTTCGCACGGATTATAGCATCGAGCCTGACCAGGCCTCGACTAAAATCCCGACGCATGGCTGCGCGAACTCAGGCTGCGTTCTGGCTAACCGTTGCAGGGCTGTTGGCCGCAACCCTCCTTCGGGCCGGGCCGCTGCGCGATAACCGCTTTCACCCGGACGAGGCTCTCTATGCCTACTTTGGGCGCCTGATCGCCTCAGATCGTGATCCGCTGCTGGCAAGCGAGGTGGTGGACAAGCCACCGTTGCCACTGTACCTGCAGGCGCTTAGCTTGAGCATCCTCGGTGGACGCGAGGTCGCCGCCAACGAGCTGGCTGCACGCCTGCCCAACTTCTTCGCCGACTCGGTGAACGTGGCACTGCTATGTGCGCTGGCGCGGCGGCTCTATGGCCCGAAGACGGCGACGCTGGCGGCCTGGCTATACGCGCTCTCACCGTTCGCCATCCTGTTCGCAGTCACCGTTTTCATTGACCCGTTGCTGACGGCCTTCGTGATGTGGGGGCTGTGGATGTCCGCTGCCAACCGCCTGCGCCGGGCGGCGCTCGCCCTTGCGTTGGCCCTCGCCACCAAGCAGACTGCCCTGCTCTTTTTGCCTCTGGCGTTGGCGCTCTCCCTTTCTCCTTCTCTCCCCAACTCTCCCGCTCAAGCACTCAAGCGCCTGCTTCACAACTTCCTTCCATTTGCCATCGCGCTTGGCCTAACCGCCCTCCTCCTCTTCGGCTGGGATACGCTCCGCTTGAGCCTCGGCGCGCCGATCGGCTTCTGGGCACAGGGCTATGCCGACAACGCGCCCAACCGCCTTATCCGCTCCGGGGAAGTGCTGCCACGCGCCTTCGCCTGGCTCGACCTGCTGAGTTACTTCACCGCGTCGCCCCTTCTCAACATCACATTTGCAGTCGGCCTGCCTGTCTTGCTCGTCATTAGTTTTCGCCGTCGCTCCCTTCCCACCCTCTTTGACTTAATCACTACTTTCTACTTGCTCATCTACCTCTCTGCCTACTGGCTCCTCGCTTTCAACGTCTGGGATCGGTACCTCGTCCCCGTCCTCCCGCTGGCTCTTCTGCTCCTCGCCCGCACCCTCGAGTGCCTCACTGAACTCCTTCAGCACTTCATTGGTCAGCGCGCGCTTCATTGGTTGCCCTACCCCACTTTCTACTTTCTACTTCCTACTTCCTTCTTCCTTCTCTTGCTTTCCTCTGCCCTCACCGCTACACGCTCCGGCTACCCCATCGGCGGCGACCACGGGGCGTATGACGGCATTGACGATGTGGCACGCTATCTGAACACGCTGCCGGAGGGAACGGTGCTCTACGACTTCTGGCTATCGTGGCAATGGCGATTTTATCTGTTCGATGGGCCGGCCTACGTGGCCTGGATGCCGACACCGGAGGCGCTGGAGACCGACCTGCGCGCCTTTGGCCGGACTTCGCCACGCTACCTGGTCGCGCCGAGTTGGGAGTCGATAGCGGAAACACAGGCCGCCGTTGCGCAGGCCGGCTTCACCCTGCGCCCCGTTTACGAAGCACACCGGCGCGACGGCTCGCGTTCGTTCGTGGTGTACCGGGTGGAAGGGCGCTAATCTTCAAACAATTGGGCTACGGGCACGCTGAAGCCCGGCAGGACGTCGTCGCCGGTCAGGTGATCGGCTTCGCCGAACTCGCGCACGTCGGTGAGCGCGCGATAGACATAGACCGTCCGGCTGACCGGGTCGGCAATCCACACCAACTTCACGCCGATGGCGAAATACTCGCGCAGCTTCTGAGTGACTTCGCTCCAGGGGTCGTCCGGCGAAAGAATCTCGACGATCAGCTCGGGCGCAATATCGAGGAAGCCACGCTTCTTTTGGCGCTGCGCCAATCGCTCATAGGAAATGAAAGCGGCATCCACGCCACGCACGGTATCCGGATTGCGGCGCGTGTAGATGCCGACTTCGCCGACCACGACTCTGCCTAGCCGGCGTTGCCTAACAAAGGTTTTGAGATGCTCAAAGAAATTACCTTCGTAATGACCATGCTCAAAGCCTGTTGGCTTTATCGGCACAATCCTCCCTTCGACCAATTCGCACGGCCCGATGTCGCCCATGGCCAGCAACTGATCGCCGGTGATCGGGGCTTCCGTTACAGCATCTGCTGGTTGCGTCGCCATCGTCGCGTATCCCGTCTGCCGAGCGATTATGGCAACGGCGCTCAATCGCTTTTGCTTCCCGGTTCCTAGTCCCTGACGGCTTCGTCCGCAATCGCCAGCGCCTCGTTGATGATTTCGAAGACCTCGCGCAGCTCGGCCTCGGTGACGCACAGCGGTGGGTTGGTGTGTAGCAGGTTGCGCCAGGTGAAAGCGTACACGCCCTTCTCCTTCAGGAACGCGACGAGTTTGGTCATCTCCGGCCCGCCGCCGGTGTAGGGCGCTATCGGCTCCTTGGTCTTGCGATTCTTTACCAGCTCGATGCAGCCGAACAGGCCGATGTGACGCACATCGCCCACCGACGGATGTTCGGCTTTCAGGTCCTCCAACAATTCGCCCATCACCTTTCCCATGCGCCGGCTGTTGCCCACCAGGTCATCTTCCTTAAGCACGCGCAGGTTGGCGACGGCGGCGGCCAAACACATCGGGTGAGCGCTGTACGTCAGGCCGCCGTAGAAGACGTTGTTCTCGAAGTAGTCGGCGACGCGCCGGTTGATGGCCACCGCGCCGAGAGGCAGGTAGGCCGAGGTTAGGCCCTTAGCCATCGTCATGATGTCGGGCACGACCTTCCAGTGGTCTACCGCAAACCACGCGCCGGTGCGGCCCAGGCCGGTCATCACCTCATCGCAAATCAGCAGGATGCCGTACCGGTCGCAAATCTCGCGCAGGCCCTGCAGGTAACCGTCCGGCGGGACGATGATACCGTTGGTGCCCGTCACCGGCTCGATGAAGATGGCGGCAACGGTGTGCGGGCCTTCGTACATCAGCACTTCCTCAACCTGGTCGAGGCATTTGCGCACGAAGACCTCATCGCTGTCGCCCTCGCGGTAGAGCGGGCTACGGTACTTGTACGGGTCAAAGATATGGATGACGCCGGGGATGCCCGGCTCGTTGGCCCAGCGGCGCTGGTCGCCCGTGAGCGTGATGGCGCCCGCCGTCGCGCCGTGATAGGAGCGGTAGCGGGCGATGATCTTTTGCCGGCCCGTGACGGCGCGCGCCATGCGGATGGCGTTCTCGTTGGCCTCCGCGCCGCCCAGCACGAAGAAAAACTTCTTCAGGCCGTCCGGTGTGACTGAGGCCAGCTCGCGCCCCAGCTCGGCGCGCACCTGAGTGGCCATGCTCGGCCCGGCGTAGGCCAGCGTCTCGGCCTGCTGCTGAATGGCGCGGATGACGCGCTCGTCGCCGTAGCCGATGTTGACGCACATCAGTTGCGAGTTCAGGTCGAAGTAACGCTTGCCGTTGGCGTCCCAGAAGTACACACCTTTGGCGCGGGTCATCGGGATCGGGTTCACCGCCCCCTGCGCCGACCAGGAGAAGAAAGTGTGCTCCTTTGTCAGGGCGACCATTTCTTCGGCGGTCATTGTTACAGTGGTGGTGTCGAATGTTGTGTCGGTCATAGGATTGTGGGAAAGGAGGGAAACAAGGGAAAACAAGGAAACTTATTACCGTCGCGCCGCATCGAACACGGCGGCCACGTCCACGGCGAAGCCCGGCAGGGTGGCAGAGGTGGCCTGCTCGCCACGCCCGAACTCGCCGTGCGTCCGATAGGCAGCCCCCTCGAGCACCAGGACGGTGATGCGTTCGGTGGCCGGGTCAACAATCCAGTATTCCGGGATGCGGCCTTCGGCATAGTCGCGCCGCTTTCGCTCGAAATCGCGCATCCGCGATTCATCATCATCGCTGACCACTTCCATCACCAAATCGGCACCGATCCAGAACTCATTACCCAGGCGATCCGAATGCTCTGCACGCATGAAGACGATATCCGGCTCGCGATACTTTTCGGGGCGAATCTGAACGCGCAGCGGCGCGAACATGACCTCCCCCAACTGCCTGGAGAACACAAACGCTTCCAGAGCGCGAAGCAGGAAACGGACGATTCTCTGATGAGTATAAGTCGGCATGGGCAGCACTTCCACGTAGCCGTCGGTGTATTCTACATGGCGGTTCGGGCGGAGGGCCATGTAGTCCGCTTCGCTCCACGCCCCCTGATACGGATAGAGATAGGCGATTTCCCACGTCGGGGTCAGAGCCGACTCTTTCAATTTCCCGGCAGGAGGTTTCTTTTCCATATCTATCTCGTGCGCTCAATCCGCCACCGGCATCGGTGCCGCCTCTGTCGGCACGCCGTCCTCGTCCCAGCCACGCAAGGCATAGTAGCGCGGCAACATCAGGTCCATATCCGGCAGCACACCCGCTGCGCTGCCGGTCGGGCGCGGCTCGAATTGCAGACGGTAAGGCAGTACATCATCCTTGCGCCGTATGCCAAAGGCGACATTGATCCGGCGCTTGTAGTTGAAAAGGCGCGCCCCGGTGTCGAGCACGTCCTGAGCCGTCCAGTTCCAGCCCAGGGCTTTATTGAACAGCTCGGCGGTCTGTGCCGGGGTGAACGAACCTTTGATGATGAACTTACACAGGCCGCCGGGGTTGTACACGCTCATGTAATCTTGGAAGGCGATGGCGGTCTCGGCGCCGAGGGAGGAGTCAAAGCGGCGGCGTTCCACCCACTCCTGCGCGTCGCCCTCCTGCCAGCCCGGCCACTCGATGCCCACGCCGCGCCAGTAGGAGATGGCCTCCAGATGGCACGCGCCCCGGTTGGCGGTGGCGTAGTTGGCGGCCATGCTGACGAATCCGCGCGGGTCGTGATAAGGCACTTCCAGCCCCTTAACATGGACGGCGAACTTCTCGCTGCCCTGCCCGATCTTCGCGGCGGCGGCACGCACGCCCTCGGCCAGCAAATCACCGATATCCAATCTCAGCGCGATTTTGTGAATCATCGCGATAATGGCATCGGCATCCCCCCACTTCAACTCGATGCCGCCGGTGTCGCGTGAGGTAATCAGCCCTTTCTCGTAGCACTCGAAGGCAAAGGCCAGGACGCTGCTGGTGGAAATCGTGTCGAGCGCGTAACGGTTGCACAGATCGTTCATCGCGGCGATGGCGTTCAAGTCGTCGCATTGCAGGTTGGAGCCGAAGCCGCACAGTGTCTCGTACTCTGGCCCCTCACCGTACACGCCGGCGTACTTTCCGTCCTTCACCTCCACGGCCTTGCCGCAACCGATAGGGCAGGCGTGGCAGTAGGTGTGCTTGACGAAGATGGTCTCGGCGATGGCTTTGCCGCTGGTCTTGATGGTGCCCTCCAGCCAGTTGCCGCCGCGCCAGTTCAGGATGGCGTTGTCGCCGAACTTGTCGGTAGTCGGATGGCCGCCCGCCGTGCCGACGAGGTGCAGCGCCTCCGCCGGACCGTGGCTCATGATGTATTTGTTGGACTCCTTCACCGTAGCGTGGAATCCCTTCGCATCGGCATACTGAGGCTTCTCCTTTCCGCGAACGACGATGGCCTTCAGCCTCTTCGATCCCATCAGCGCGCCCATGCCGCCGCGCGCCGCCATGCGCGTATGCGGTTGCCCACCGGTCGCAACGCCGGCCAGCTTCACCAGCTTCTCGCCCGCCTGCCCAATGGACGCGCAACGCGCCTTCTCGTCGGTCTCGGCCAGCAGCGTCGCGTGCGTCTCGAACTGGTCTTTGCCCCAGACGTGGGAGGCGTCGCGGAACTCCACTCGGTCGCCGTTGATCCAGAGATAGGTGGGCGACTCGCAGCGGCCTGTCAGGATGATGCCGTCCCAGCCGGCGAAGCGCAGCTCCGCGCCCCAGTGCCCGCCGAGGTTGGCCTCGTTCCAGATGCCGGTGAGCGGCGAGCGCCCGCACCACGACGAGCGGCAACCCGTGGGCGCAAAGGTGCCGGAGAGCAAGCCGTTCATGACGATGAGCGGGTTGCGCGGGTCGAAGACATCCACGGCGGGGTCAATCAGGTCGCGGAACTCTTCGTAGTAGATTTTTGCCGCCAGTCCAGATCCGAGCAGAAAGGCCCGAACTTCGGCTTCCTGAACAGGTCGCACGTTAACCATGCGCGTGGTGAGGTCAACGTGAAGAAGCTTGCCAGCATAAACGTTGGGCATGGGCGTCTTGGCAAAAATAGGGTGTAACGTTTTGAACGAGGAGAGTGTAATCGAGGCGTGGAGGGCGCGTCAACTTACGGTGGGAAGTGCAACGAGCCGGCCACTGGCAGGACCGGGAGCCAGGGCAGCCAGACGCAACCCGGACCGCGCAGCACGATCATGGAACTTAATTCGGGCACTAGCCAACGCAACACTACCCCATGCTGACCCGCGGGCGCATTGACACAGGCGACAACGCGATAGCCCAGGGGCAGCCTGGCGGTTGGCAGCCAGCCCTGCAACAGACCGAACAGCGCCATGCTCAACAGACATCCGGTCACGGTCGCTGCGAGCAGGCATCCCGTCACAAAGCGCCGGCGCTCCACGGAGCAACCCACGGCAGGCGAATGATGCGCCCTAGCTCACCAGCCACGGCGGCCAGGGAACGGGCGCGCAGAGCGCGTAGGGCGTGGCGTACGCGGCAGCGGGCGCCGGGCTGTACAGCGGCACTTTGGAGTTCCACCACAGCCCAACGCTGCCGTTGCGCGCCCAGACGCACATCGGCGTCACAGAACCGTTGGCCTCGTCGAGCTGCGCGGCCAACACCTGCGAGGCGACGGCCAGCAGGGCGCAGGCCAGGCAGAGCGAGAGCAAAGGGGGCAATGATCAGAACGTAAGCCGGAGTGTGCGCAATGGTGGGTTGCATCCCGACACCTTTCGCTATGCAGTCTAGGGCTTCAAGCCCCCTAACTCAGACACCGTCGCTTCGATCTGCTCCAGAACGCCGGGCAGATCGCTGCCGAGCATTGCGGAAGGCACGGTCAAATAACGCCACGGCGGCTTGTCGCGCAGTTTGCGTGGTGGCGCGTCATCCGACTGGATGAGGATGCCGAGGTTGCCCAGTGCGCAGAGCAGCGCAAAATCCACTTCGCCGCGTGGCTGAGTTTCGTATTGTCGCTCGGCATTCAGGCCACGCTCGCGCAGCGCTTTCCACAACAGCTCGCGCTCTTCAGACTGAATGATGAGGTCGTTGATCTCGACGGCAGCCAACAGACGCTCGCCAGTAGTGTAGAGGAACGTCAGCCTTCGCCACTTGCGCGAGGGGATGGGGCGCGGCAGCCGCTCCAGCTGGCCCAGTTGAATCTTGTAATACAGCTCGTTAGCGCGCGGATGGTTAGGTTGGTTGCGCAGCAACTCGCGGCGCGTGGTCAGCTCATGACCGCGCACCGGGGCAACATAGTGAATGGCCCACTTCTCATCGCCGAACTTGGCCGTCTGGTAGAACGCCAGCCAGTCCACGGCGACCGTTTTAGGCGCAGTTTTGAAGGGAATGCGGTACCAGCCCAACACGCGCACAATCTCCAGGTCGCGTTTGTCCTTCAAGACTGACACCAGAATCAGGTCTGTGGGTTGGGGAGGCATGGTGGATTTGAGATTTGAGATTTGAGATTTGAGATTTGAGATTTGAGATTTGAGATTTGAGATTTGAGATTTTGGATTGGGGATTGTCGAATCTCCAATCTCCAATCTCCAACTCCAATCGCCGGTTTCCAGCTTCAGATTTCGCTGACGGCCACGCGCCGGTTTTCTTGGGCGGCTTTGCGCAAAGCATCTACGACCTGGGTCACGCGCAGCCCGTCGGCGAAGGTAGGCAGGTCGGGCAACAGACGGCCCTCGCTGATCGCGAGGCCTAGTCTTTCCAGGAAGACGGTGAGCGCACCGGCCAGACCGCTGTGGCCGCGCGTCTCTTCGAGATACTGAGTCGGTGGGTACAGCGTCTGTGGGGCCTCAGAATTCCTCCAGATCACTGAGACCTCATCGCCGAAACCCTCTACCAGCAGCGAGCCTTCCGTCCCGTGCAATTCCATGCCGATGCGATGCAGGGCCGTGGCGGCACTATAACGGAACAGCCCAAGGACGCCACTCTCGAAGTGTAGCGTCAGGTGGCCGGTGTCGTCGGCGAGTTGCGCGACTCCAGTGGGGATGTCACGTCGGCTCAGGGTCGTCAGCGTCGCCTCTACATCACGGATCGGCCCAAACCACTGCATGGCGATGTCCAGCGCGTGAGCCACATAGCTTGCCAGCACACCGCCGCCCTTCTCGGCATCCCACATCCAGGATTGGCTCAACGCGCCGGTGGCGCCCGGCGCGCTCGTCAGGTCGTCGGAGAAATAGTCGAAGCACATCACCTGCACCGGGCCCAGCGCTTGCTGCGCCAGCATGTCGGTGATCAGGCGCAGGTGCGGTTTGTAGCGCAAGGCAAAAGCGGTCACGCCCACGCAGTGCGCGTTCTTGAGGAGATCGTTGACGACGCGCGCATCGGAGGTGCTGGGCATGAAGGCGATCTCGGAGAGCACGTGCCGCCGCCGCGCCAGTGCCGCCGCCACCAGCCCGGCGTGCGTGGACGGCGCAGTGGCGATACTAATCAGGTCTACGTCTGAGTTTATGACCAGGCGTGGGTCAGTGTACCAGCGCGGGATATGATGCTCGCGGGCGAACGCCTCGGCCTGCTCTGCCAGCCGGGTGCAGACGGCGACCACTTCATAGCGCGGGTTTTCCTTGAAGGCGGCCACCTGCATCTGACCACTGGCGTTCAAGCCGATGACGCCCACCCGAATTGGCATTCGACTCTTCCTCTCGCCTGTCTATTCACCGGCCAGCAGCGTCAGGGCGCGGAAGGCGCGCATCGCCATGACCATATCCGGAGCAACGTATTCCAGCTTCACGCCGGAGACGCGATCCACGCCCGGCATCAGAAAGGCGCGGTCGGCCTGATGAGGAAACTTGAACTCGACGGCCAGCCGCACCGGGGTCGCCACCCGGAACGGCGGCGTGCCCTCGCCGCGCTTACGACGCGCCACCGCCGTCGCCACGGCTTCGCATATCTTCTCGCGTGCAATGGGCAGCGGCAGGCACTCGGCGGCGAAGCGGCCCGTGCCCTGCTTCACCACGGCGACCTCCACATCGGGGCCGAGCAGGTCTTGCGCCTCGCGGCAGGCGGCGCGGTCGCCGCTCAAGGCGATCAGCGGCGTCCCATAGTGGCCGGCCACCGCCGCGTTCAGCCCGATCTCGCCGACCGGCATATCGTTGAGCCACACGTTCAGCACATTCTCCGACCAGGTGTGGCAGAGCACGGCCTTCTTCGCGCCGGCCATGGCGTGGTAACCGATGCAGACCAGAGCGTCGTAGCCGACGCCGGCATCGGATTCGGCGTCGTCAATGCCCTGCAGCATGGAGAACGGCGACGGGCTGCCGGAGTGGAGCACGGCACGCGCGTCGAGGGCCTCAAGCTCCAGCGATCGCGCGTTCCAGTGCGCGTCGCTGACAGTGACCGCGCTCGCCCCGCCGAGGAAGGCGCCATTGATGGCGGCGTTCACATCGCCGGCCATCAGCTTGCGCCCGCGCTGCCACTCGCTCTTCCCCGGCGTCACCTGCTCCCAATCCACGATGCCGGAGATGCCCTCCATGTCGCACGAGATGAGGACTCTCATACCGGCCCCGCCAAAGCTTCCGCGCTTTCGCGCAACAGGCGGCCTGCCTTCGGGCGCTGGCTTAGAACATCGGTGGTCTGACCGGGGCCGTCGAGCAACAAGACCAGGCGGTTCAGCACGTTGCGACCGAGGATGATCTCTGAGGAACTTGAGAGAGCGATGACATTGATGTTGGGCAAACGCTGCCCTTCTACGATGAGATCAACCTTATACAGCAGAGCAGAGCGGGACTCGCCGAAAATTCCTCGAACTCGAACCACATCTATCTCGGTGGCTTCAAGTTCATCGAGCCAGTCGCGCGGCATGAACGTTACGTCGGCGCCCGTGTCCACGAAAGCAAGAGCCGGGCCAAGGCGAGGCCCCTCGCCGCGGCGCGCCAATTGCACCTGAAGCATGGGCGCAGGCGGCGTGTAATCGGCATCGAAGGGGCGGCTCATGACTCAATCACCTGTGGATGGCGAATGTGAACTTCGGGCCTACCGGTCGCTGCTGTAATAAGAACAGCAGCACCGGGCCAGCGCTCCTGCACACGCTCAAATAACAGGTTTTCGTCCGTGTCATGGTCAATCACCTGACGCTCGTGCACGGCCACGAACTGGCCGGCATAGCGCGCGCGCAGTTCGGGCGCGGCGTTGCGCCACCACTCCGCCTCGGCGCGGATTTTGCGCTCACGAGCAGCGGCGCGGTATTGGCGCACGGCCTCAGCCACAATCTGCTCCGCGGTTGTGCCCTCGATTTCGGCCATGCGCCGGACTTCGGATGCAAGGGGGTCGTGCAACACCAGTTCGCTCATCGTTCCCTCCGCCACCGGGCAACCGGACGGTCGGGTGAGAGGTAAAGCCGACCACTTGGGGCAAGTTTAGCCCCCTACCCTGAAAAATCAAAGGGGGCCAGCGCCATGCTCTCAGTCCACCACAGCCCGTGCCGGGGCTGGCCGAGCGCGGTGAGCGGCCCAACGCGCCACAGCGCCCGCCCCTGCAACAGCGCACTCACCTGCCTCAGCCTGTGCGTGTATCGCTCCAGAGCAATGCCGTTGGGGTTGCCCCAGGCCGCGACGAGCCTATCTGCCCAGCGTGCTGCCGCGCACAGGTACTCATCGTTCTTTGGCCCGACGCAACACGCCGGCGACACGGCGTTGAGCGCCGCCGGATGCGTAGCACGAAGAGCGAACAGGTTGACGATGAGCAGGCTGCCGAAACCGCTGCGCCGCGCCCACATAGAAACCTTGCCTACGGTGGGGTCGCTCTTCTCGGCGGTAGCGGTGGAGGGGTTCTTGAGAATAACGGCCAAACGCGGGCCGCGCCCGGCCAGGCGCAATTCCAGCCAGTAGCGATACCGCCGGGGCCGAGGGGGAAGGCACAGCACCGTCCGGTCGGTCACGCTCAATTCAACTCCAAAGTCGCCGCCAGCCCAAAGTGGTCTGAGGGATACAGTGTTGGGTCGTGCGGCGCCGGCTCATTCAGCACGACGTGGCACTCCTGCACCCGCACGCTGCCGTTGACGAAGATGTAGTCGAGCGTGCCGCGCCAGGGCGTCAGCGTGCGGTTGGCGATGACGCTCATTACGCCGACGACCAAACGCTGGAGAGGATGGACGGGCCGTTGCAGCGGCGCCGGCGCGGTGTACTCCGGCTCGCGGCCATGAACGAGGGCGTACGCCGAGGCGAAGCGCTCGCGCATCAGCCGAATGGACGTTGTGTACGGCTCAGCGTTGAAGTCGCCGCACACCGCCAGCGGCACATCCTCCGGCCACTCACGCAGCCAGTCCAGTAGCAACCGAATCTGCTTGACGCGCTCGGGATGGTCGCCCGTCCACCAGAAGAAGTGGCCGTTGGCCAGGCCGAAGTCGCGCCCGGCCACGTTGACGCGCACGAGCTGCGCGACCCGGCTTTGCGTGCGCAGGTCGAGCGTAGCATGCTCTTCCACAGACAGGCGGCTCAGGATGGCGATTCCCTCATGCGCCGCCCAGCTACCCGTCTTTGGACAGACATGCACCGAGTAGTCGCCGAGCTGCTCGGCCAGCCAGTGCGCGCGGCGATCGGGCAAGCGCACTTCTTGGAGCGCGATCAGATCGGGCGCGAGCTGTCGCAGGCCGTCGGCCAGCAAAGGCCGGCGTTCCTCCCAGCGGGTGGGGGCGCGCCGATCGTTTAGGATGTTGACGGTGACTAGACGAACGCGGGTCATCCCGCGCAGTCGGCGTGCTCCGCGCCGCGCAGCGTATTTTGCAGCAGCATCGCAATCGTCATCGGGCCGACTCCGCCGGGCACGGGCGTGAGGTAACCGGCCACTTCCTTCACTTCATCAAAGGCTACATCGCCGACCAGACGCGAGCCGGACTTCTTCGTCGCATCCGGGATTTTGTTGATGCCCACGTCAATCACATAGGCGCCGGGCTTCACCCAATCGCCCCTGACCATCTCGGCGCGGCCTACGGCGGCCACCAGAATATCTGCGTTGCGGCATATGGCGGGCAGGTCTTTGGTACGGCTGTGACAGATGGTCACCGTACAATCGCGGTGAAGCAGTAACATGGCGACCGGCAAGCCGACGATGTTGGAGCGGCCCAACACGACGGCGTTCGCGCCTTTGAATCGCGCGCCGGCGTCTTCGAGCAGGGCCAGGCAGCCGGCAGGGGTGCACGGCACGAACAGCGGCTCGCGGCCTTTCATCGAGAGTTTGCCGATATTGACCGGGTGGAAGCCGTCCACATCCTTGTAAATGCTGATGGCGTTGAGCACGCGCTCCTCGTTCAGCCCCTCGGGCAGCGGCAGCTGGACGAGGATGCCATGGACGCGCGGATCGGCGTTGAGCTGCGCCACCAGTGCTTCCACCTCGACCTGCGTGGCCGTTTTGGGCAGCTCGTACCCGAAGGACTCGATGCCGACCTCGGCGCAGGCCTTGCGCTTGTTGCGCACGTACACTTGCGAGGCCGGATTATCGCCGACCAACACGGTAGCCAGGCCGGGGCGCGGTTTGCCGGCAGCAAGCCGGGCTTGCACGGCCTCGGCCACGCGGGCGCGCACTTTGGCGGCGATGGTATTCCCATCAATTAGTTGGGCGGTCATGAAGATATAAACTGTGGGTTGGCAGGTTGAAAGATGTTCGCGCAATTTGGCAACCATCAACGCGCAGGTGCTAAGGTTGCCAAGCTGGGTAGTAATCCGGCGCGGGGTCGGTGGTCAATTGCACCACCTCGCCGCCGGCGATAGGCATTCGGTAAATATCGCGCTCGCTAGCTGCGCGCCAGGACTCGAACACCAGCCACTGCCCGTCCGGAGACCAGGCCGGTTCATCGTTGAAGCCCTCACCGCGCACGGCGCGGACGCCGAATCCCAGTCCATCCCAGGGCACGGTGAACAGTCTGTTCTGGAAGACAAAAGCAACCAGGCGACCATCCGGCGACCAGGCAGGCGAGTCGGCGTCCAGGTCGCGCGTCACTTGGCGCGGGTTGCTCCCATCCTCAAACGTGCCATCCTTATTCATCCAAAAAAGTGTGGGGCGGCCGGCGCGGTTGTTATTGAGAAACACGATGCGCGCGCCATCCGGCGACCAGGTGGGATGACGATCAAAAGCCGTAGGCGAACTAAGGCGCTGCGGATTGCTACCATCTGCTGCGGCCACATAGACCTGTGGCCGATTGCCTTGCAGAACGGTGAAGGTCAGGCCGGAGGGCGACCAGTCCGGGTCAAAGATGCCGCCTGCCAGCGTCAGCAATTGCTGCACGTCACTGCCGTCGGCGTTCATCCGATAGAGAGCTGCGCCGGGGTACGTCTCCGCACGACGCGCGCACGGGCTGATGAAGACCAGTTGTTTACCATCCGGCGACCAGGCCGGCTGACAGGCGCCGTCTGCCAAATCTGTTAGCGCCGTCTGGTTCGAGCCGTCCGCGTTCATCAGGAAAATTTGCGGCTTACCGTTTCGCTCGCTGACAAAGGCGATGCGGCCGCTCGCGCCGCCGCCAATGGGCGTCGCCTGAATGGTGGGGGTTGGGGTGGGCGTGACGGTCTCCGTGGGCGTCGGTGAGTTGAGAGGGGTAGGCGTAGCGGAAGGCGTGGACAACGCCGCGGCTTGCAGGGCGGTCACCGTTGCCCAGATTGGAGCCAGCGTGGGCGGGCCGGGCGGTGTGGTCGTCGGACGAACCTCCGGCGGGCCTGTGACAAGAAACACTGCGAACACGGCCAGCAGCCCAAGCACCACAAGGCCCAGCGCCAGCCACGCCAGCCAGGCCCGGCTCGGAGAGTCACTCTCTGCTTTTGCCAATGCTGCAAAACTTTCAACTTCGAGGAGTGCCTCAGCAAACTCAACCGCTGTCTCAAAACGCGCCTGCGGCTGCAGGCTTAGGGCGCGCTCGATGGCCTGCGCCAGTTGCGGCGATACATCAGGCCGGCGCTGCCGTAAGGGTGTCAGCGCAACGCGGCCGCCAAGGCGCTCTTGCCCCGTCTCCGGCAGATGGCCGGTGAGGAGCGTATAGCAGGTGGCGCCCAGCATGTAGAGGTCGCTGCGGGCATCGGTTTTTGCCTCGGGCGGCAGGTACGGCCGGCGGTCTGCGTCCGCCCAAGCCGTCGGCGTGCGACCCAGGCCGTAATCCACCAGAACTATGCGCCCTTCAAGCGTAAGGCGAATGTTGGCCGGCTTAACATCGGCATGAACGAGGGGCGGCACCTGGCTGTGCAGATAGTGAAGGGCATCCAGGAGGCGCAGTGTCCAATGCAACACATCAGATTCGGGCAGCGGCCCTTCACGCTCCAGCAACGCCTCGGTGCTGTCCCCCCGAATGAAATCCATTACCAGATACAGCCCCTGGCCGGGAAAGATGAAGTAATCACGAAAACGCGGCAGGTGAGGATGACGCAACGGAAGGAGCAGCTCGGCCTCGCGGCGGAATTCACGCTCCATCGCCGGCGTCGGCTCGGGAATGAACTTAAGCGCCACGTCCCGCCCCTCGGTCTCATCATAGGCTCGATAGACGGCGCCTGACGCACCGGCGGCGATTTCTCCCATCACGCGATAGCGGCCCCGGACAAGCGTGTTGGGTAACAGGCCAATCGCAGCGCGACGGCGCGCCGGTGGTTGCTCCTCAACACGACCAGGCCGCAAGTGGGTTGGGGGCGTGGACTGCGGCTTCACCTGAGGAGCGGCGGCGGCTTCACTCGACTCCGACAAATCCCGGCCCGGCGGAGGTGACTCAGCCGCCGGTGAACCCAACGGATCTGACTCAAGCACGGCAGATGGCTCAATTTTAGCGACAACCGGCTTGGCCCCAACTTCCCCAGCTTCGCTGCCTGCGTCGGCGTCTCTCTCCAGCTCAGGCACCCCAGTCGGCGTAACGACTTCGGCAAACACCCCGGCTGCTTCAGCGGCAGTCGGCTCGGCAGACATGCCCGCTGTCTGATCTGGCTCAGGCGCTGAGGTGAGTGTGCCAGGTTCAACTTCAACCCAAGCGCTCTGCGACGTTGGCGCTGACGGACTTTGTGCCTCGCGGGCGGTTGGCGTCTCAGGGACATCGGTCGGAGACGCTTGGGCAGAAGACTCTGGCGGAGCATCATCCCTCTCAACTATGGGCGCCGTCTTAGTCACCAGCCAGGCGGGCAGAGCGGGCGAGGGCCGCGGCGGTTCGACGGGCTGAGCCGACTCCGGTGCTGACGACTGGGCATTAAGCTCCTCCAGACGGCGGCGTGCTTCGGCGTTGTTCGGGTTGATGTCGAGCACGCGCTGTAAACAATCGCGCTGGATATTGGGGTCGAGAACGGCGTAGCTGAAGAGCAGCCAGGCACGCTCCGAGCGAGGGTGACGCTCCAGTAGCAGCTTGAGGATCTCCAGAGCCGCCTGCCGCTTGCCGGCTCGGATCAAGCGATAGGCCTCGATGAGATCAGAAGTCGGAGTTGAGGAGATCGTCATACCACAGATCGATCGGATTCTAGCATGAACCTGAGACCGTTTCCTGCTGACCGGGAACGGATGGTTCGAGATGTTTCTTGCCCAGCAGCGTAAAAAAAGAGACGAGCCAACAAGTGGCTCGTCTCTGTCTGCTCGGTGGTCGGCCCAAAGCCGTCGCCGCGTTAGCGGCGCTCTGCGTGCGGGCTGCCGGTCCGGCCGCCGTCGCGCGGCGTCATCGGGCGCGCTTCAGACACCGAGATGGGACGACCCATGAGCATTTGCCCGTTCAGGCGCGCAATGGCCTGCTGGGCCAGCTCCTCGGTGGCCATCTCGACGAACCCAAAGCCTTTTGAACGGCCCGTGTCGCGCTCGAGGATCACCGTAGCGAAGGTTACCTCCCCCACCTGGGCAAAAGCCTCGCGCAGGGCGTCATTTCGCACGGCATAGGCCAAGTTGCCAACATACAAACGCTTGCTCATTCTGTGTTCTCCTTCGGAATAGGGAAAAAGTGAAACGCCCGTGCAAAAGACTGGCACGGACGTTCACTGAACACGGAACTAACGCGCAAGCAGGCTTTTGCGAACCAGGCTGAACCGCACATAGTGTATCACAGATTCCGATGAAGGAGGATGTCTGGAGGGCGCCCCACCTATGCTAAAATTCCAACCTCGAATCCAAACCTATCGGGAGACACACTCATGTCACTGCGAAGCACCACGACCACCTATGGCCGCGTGGCTCAGGCCCTGCACTGGATCACTTTCCTGCTTCTCCTTCCGCTGGCTCCGATGGGCCTGGTCATGGTGGGGATGGCCGACGGCCCAACCAAGACCGGCCTGTACCAGGCGCACGTCTTCCTGGGCCTCGTGGTCGCGGCGCTTACCGTCTTCCGCGCCATCTGGCGTCTTACCGAGCCGACGCCAGCCGTCCCCGCCGGGATTACCGGCCCGCACGTGTGGCTCTACAAGGGTGTCCATCTGCTCTTCTACGTTGTACTCATCGGGCTCGGCCTGAGCGGGATGGGCATCCTCGCCCTAAGCGGCCTGAACCCCTTCAACGTTGCGCCGGAGTCCATTAATCACGACGTTCCCCCTATCGCCGGTCACTTTGTCCTGTCGCGCCTCTACATGCTGTTGCTGGTCCTCCACCTTGTAGGCGTGTTTCGTTACCAGTTCTTTGAAGGCAACGTCTTCGCACGCATGGGCCTCGGTTGGCTGAAGATAGGGCGGCAGAATACCTGAACCCCTATGCCCTGGAACCTGCTCGGCCACGAATCGGCCCTCGCCCTGTTGCGGCGTGACCTAGCGCAGGATCGCCTGCGGCATGCCTACCTGTTCGTCGGGCCAGAAGGCGTGGGAAAACGCACGCTGGCCACGGAACTGGCACGGGCGCTGCTGTGCGAGGACGCCGCGCCGCCCTGCGACCACTGCCGGCACTGCGCGCTGGTCGCCAGAGGCGCTCATCCCGACCTGCTAACGGTGGCGCCGGCCATCAGCGGTAAACGGGTGCGCGCCGAAAAGATTCGCATCGAACCGGTGCGCCAGCTCATCTACGACCTGTCGCTCAAACCGATCGAGGCCAAACGGCGCGTGGCCTGCCTGCTCAACTTTGACGCGGCCAACGCTGAAGCCATGAACGCCCTGCTCAAAACGCTGGAGGAGCCGCCTGGCAACGCCATCCTGCTGTTGACGGCGGAGAGCGCCGACGAGCTTCTGCTCACCATCGTTTCGCGCTGCGAGGTGATTGCACTGCGGCCCTTACCACTGGCCGTCGTGCGCGACGCCCTGATCACGCGCTGGCTGATCCCTCATGATCAGGCCGAGCTGCTGGCGCATCTGAGCGGCGGGCGGCTGGGTTGGGCCGTGCGCCTGGCTCAAGATGCCGAAGCGTTGGAGGAACGCAGCCGGCGACTGGACGAAGTGCAACAACTCCTGAGCGCGCCACGCCTGGCCCGTTTTCAGTATGCAGAGAAGCTGGCGCGCGAATCCAATCTAGACCGTGTGCAGGCCATACTGGAATTGTGGCAGAGCTTTTGGCGGGATGTGCTGCTGGCCGGCGCGCAGGCGACTGTCCCCCTCACCAACCTCGACCGGCAGGCCGTCATCCGGCAAATCGCCGGCCGGCTTTCGCCCCAGGCTGCGCATCAGACCCTGCAAGCCATCCGCCGCACCGGCGAACTGCTCGCCCGCAACGTCAACGCCCGCCTGGCGCTGGAGACCCTCCTGCTGGATTGGCCCAGACTGTAGAAAACGAGTAACTGCTCAGGTCATAATCGCCGATAGGCTGGGGAATCCACAGATGTCGCAGATTGTCGCAGATGAGTCCACTGAAAAAACTACTTTTCAGGCGCAAACGCTACCATATATGGCGTCGAGATTACAACCAAAGCGGCATATGTGGCGGCCAAGTGTTTCAATCATGACCTTTTTTCAGGGCACTCACAGATTCTTTTCTGCGAAAATCTGCGTAATCTGTGGATCAATCAGACAGGCTGAGCAGTTACGAAAACGAAACCTAACGCCGTAGCAACTGCGGCAGGCGGCCGCGTTTGACAGGCTGAGCGGCTTCGGCTTCTGAAACGGCCGGTTTCGCCTTCGTTTCGGATTCCAACGGCAACCAAACCGAGAAAGTGGCGCCCTTGTTGGGGCCTTCGGAGGCCGCTTCGATACGTCCGCCGTGCATCTGCACGATGCGCTGTGCGATAGAGAGGCCCAACCCCGCCCCGCCCTGCGCGCGAGAGCGCGCTTTGTCCACACGGTAGAAGCGATCGAAGATGCGCGGCAACTCCTCGGCGGGCAGGCCGATGCCGGTATCGCTCACCGTCAGACGCGCCCAATGCTGCACGCGCGCTAAGCCCAGAGTCACGCGCCCACCCGGCGGTGTATATTTGATGGCGTTCGTGACCAGGTTGAGGATGACCTGCTTCAACCGGTCGCGATCGCCGATGACGCGAGCCTGATCAATCTCGCCGACGGCCACATGGACCTGGCCGGCGAGGACTTGCACCTCGCGGCACACTTCCAGCAACAAACCATCCAGGTCTACGGGTTTGCGCTCCAGAGGCAGATGGCCGGAGTCCGCCTGCGCCAGCACGAGCAAATCGCCGACCAGTCGCGTCATGCGCTCGGTCTCCGAGCGGATGTCGCGTAGGGACTCCGGGTCGGCCCCGCCCAGGCGCTGCAGCAGATCCACGTTGCCACGAATGGCCGTCAGCGGTGTGCGCAGCTCATGGGATACATCGGCCAAGAAGCGGCGCTGCGCGTTGAACAGTCGCTCCAGCCGCTCCAACGTCTCGTTGAAGGCGACGGCCAGCCGCCCGACTTCGTCGTTTGGGTCTTGGATGGCGATGCGGCGCGAGAGGTCGTCGGCCCGTGTGATTTGCAGAGCCGTTTGCGTAATCACGTCAAGTGGCTTGAGCGCGCGACCGGCGGAGAGCCAGCCGATAAGCGCGGCCAAGAGCACCGAAAGCACTCCGCCGCCTACCAGCACAACCAGCAGGGCCGAGCCAGCGGCCTCCACGGTACGGAGCGATGCGGCGGTCTGCAAGTAGCCGAAGACCTCGCCGTTCGCGCGGATGAGGTAGGTGTGAACCCGTAGATGGTCATTGCCCCAGCGGACGTTACGCCGTCCGGGCCTCTTTGCTGCCAGCCCCTCCGGATCAAGTGGGGTAGTGCGCTGCTTCAGGTTTTCGGTTTGAGTTGCGAGCGTCCCGTCCAGTCGCCAGACCTGCGCCGAGACGTTGAGCGCGCCCAGCGGCTCGTCGGGCGCGGGGATGATGACAATGGGCTGATCAAGCACGCGCGCCAGATTGGCGGAGGCCGTAATCCCGTTGGCCGCATCTTCCAGGCTCTGGTCAATCTGGCTGGTCAGGCTGAGGACGAGGATGGTGTACACCGACACGCCGAACAGGCCGAGGACGACCGTCAGGACGGCGGAGTACCAGAGGGTCAAACGTAAACGCAGGCTCACGGGGAATGCGCCTTGCGCCGGCCGGCGGCGCTCGGCGGAGGGAGCGGCCATGCTGTCAGTATGACAGCCGGACTTCAGGCCAAGATGAGTTCAGCTTAAGCTTGGGCTAAACAACTTAGGAGACGGGCCTCATTCCTCCCGCAGCACATAGCCGACGCCACGCACGGTATGGATCAGGCGCGGCTCGTTGTTGGCCTCGGTCTTCTGACGCAGATAGCGCACATAGACCTCGATGATGTTGCTCTCGCCGCCGAAATCGTAGCCCCAAACCCGGTCATAGATGACCTCGCGGGTAAGCACCTGACGCGGATGGCGCATGAACAGTTCGAGCAGCTCGTACTCTTTGGCAGTCAGCTCGATGACCCGGTCGTTGCGGAAGGCCTGATGCGTGCCCGTATCGAGCGTCAGGTCGGCGAAGCGAAGCACCTCCGGCTGGGGCGGCGCCGCGCGGCGGAGCAAGGCCCGGATTCGCGCCAGCAGCTCGTCGAAGGCGAACGGCTTTACCAAGTAGTCATCGGCGCCGGCGTCCAGCCCCTGCACGCGGTCGCTGATGGAGTCCTTGGCCGTCAGCATCAGGATCGGCATCGGGCCGACAGCACGCAGACGGCGGCATACTTCCAGGCCGTCCATGCCCGGCAGCATCCAGTCGAGGATTACCAAGTCAGGCAGGTTTTCTCGCGCCAGTGCCAGGCCGCTTGACCCATCGGCTGCCAGGTCAACGCGATAGTTTTCGAACGTCAGACCGCGTTGCAAAAATTGCCGAATGCGCTCTTCATCTTCGATGACCAGAATGCGGGTTGGCGTGTTCATGCTTGAATGATACCCCAAGTCTGGAGGAGCGTCCGATAAACGACGGGCCGCCTCAGCGGCGGCCCGTCGTTCGGCATCAGGGGAACGAAGCAGTTAGACGAGTTCGACGGTCGCGCCGGCCTCGGTCAGCTTCTTCTTGGCGTCTTCGGCGACTTCCTTGCTAACGCCCTCCAGCACCTTGGCGCCGGCGGTCTCGGCCATGTCCTTGGCTTCCTTCAGGCCCAGATTAGTGAGCTGGCGAATGACTTTGATAACATCAATCTTCTTGTCACCTACCGCCTTGAGCACGACGGTGAATTCCGTCTTCTCTTCAACCGGGGCAGGAGCAGCTGCCGCTGCCGCAACGCCTGCGGCCGGCACCGCGGCCACCGCCATAGGGGCCGCCGCCGAGACGCCCCACTTCTCTTCCAGCATCTTAGTCAACTGAGCGGCTTCGAGCACAGTCAGTGCGCTCAGCTCGTCAACCAGTTTGTTCAGATCGGCCATGTTCGTAACCTCCTCAAAGATAGATATGTTGGGTTAATGCGGATTGCGGAGTGTGTTTCCAATCAGCAATCCAAAAATCACACAGATCGGAAATCCTATGCGGTTGCTTCTACGCCGGCCGGCTGGGCCTCCTTGTCGGCATATGCCTTGACGACGTTGACGACCTGCCGGACCCCGCTCGCCACCACGCCGGCCAAGCGCGAGGCCGGGGCCGAGATCAGGCCGAGCAGTTGCGCACGTAGCACGGGCAGCGGCGGCGTGTCCGCCAGCGCCTCCACGTCCTTCGCATTCAGCACGTTCTGGCCGAGCAGGGCGCCCTTGACTTTGACGAACTCCGACTCGCGGGCGGCGGTCGTCACCACTTTGGCCACTGCCGGCGGGTCACTAAAGGCGAAGGCCACCGCCGTCGTCGCCGTGAACAGGTCCTCCGGCGCCGGCCGGCCGGCCTGCTTCAGCGCCAGCAACGCCAGGGTGTTCTTGACCACATGCAGCTCGCCCTGCGCCTCACGCACCTTGTGACGCAGCGGGTCCATGCCCTTCATGTTCAGGCCGCGATACTCAAACAGGATCATGCCCTGACTCTTGCGAATGAGCTCATCATAATCCCTGAGCAGCTCGGCCTTGCGCTCTCTCGTGATTGCCAACTTGCAGTCACCTCCTTTCGTGACCGGTCTATGAAAGCATTAAAAAGTCTTTGCTCCGCCACAGCGAAGCAAAGACTCTGTCATGCGCCGCGAAAGCGCCTTCCTACCGGAAAGCGCTGCGACCTGGACTTGTCTTCACCTCGGCGGGACTTACGCCGCCGCTCGGCAGGAGCGGCGACCGCCGGCTGTCAGTGGCGAAGTTGCCCGATGTCCAAACGGGCGAGATTGTACCGCGTTAGGCGGCTTCTGACGAGGCCGCGACCGGGTCCACCTTGACGCCCGGGCCCATCGTCGCCGCGAGCACGATCTTGCGCAGGTAGGTGCCCTTGGCCGAGGCCGGCCTGGCCTTGATTACGGCTTGAACCAGGGCCAGGAAGTTCTCATACAACTGCTGCTCGTTGAAGCTAATCTTGCCGATGGGCACGTGCAAGTTGCCGGTCTTGTCCACGCGGAACTCGACGCGGCCGGCCTTAGACTCTTTGATAACACGCGGCAGGTCGTGGGCTTGGACAACGGTGCCCGTCTTCGGGTTGGGCATTAGCCCACGCGGGCCGAGGATGCGGCCCAGCCGGCCCACCTTGCCCATCATCTCCGGCGTGGCCACAGCCACGTCGAACTCGGCCCAGCCTTCCTGGATTTTCTTGATGAGTTCGTCATCGGCCACGTAATCGGCGCCGGCCTCTCTGGCCAGACGCGCGCCATCACCCTCGGCAAAGACCAGCACGCGCACGGTTTTGCCCAGGCCGTGCGGCAGGACGACGACGTCGCGCACGTTCTGGTCGGCGTACTTGGGGTCAACACCCAGGCGGATATGTGCCTCGAGCGTGCCGTTGAATTTGGTGTACGATGTGGCGCGGGCGAGCGCGATCGCCTCCTTGGGGGAATAGCTCCGGGTTGGGTCAACCTTGGCTGCCTGTTCACGGTATTTCTTTCCGGGTTTACGCATCTGAGTTCTCCTCGGTGGTCCAGACGGATGGCGCTCGGCCACCCTCCCACAGATGACTGAAGACTACCGAAGACTGATGACTAAAGACTAGTCTTCAGTCTTCAGTCTTCAGTCTTCAGTCTTCAGTCTTCAGTCATCAGTCATCAGTCTTCAGTCTTCAGTCTTCAGTCTTCAGTCTTCAGTCCTTAGTCTTCACGATCAGCCTTCCACTACAATCCCCATATTACGGGCAGTGCCTTCGATCTGCTTCATCGCGCCCTCGAGGTCAATCGCGTTGAGGTCCTTCATCTTGATCTCGGCAATCTCCCTAATTTGGGCGCGAGTGACCTTGCCGACCTTGTTGCGATTCGGTTGGCCGGAGCCTTTCTCGATCTTGGCTGCCTTGCGCAACAGGAAAGAAGTCGGCGGGGTCTTGAGGACGAAGGTGAACGAGCCGTCGGTATAGACGGTGATCTCTGCCGGAATTTGCTCGCCCGTGCGGTTGCTGGTGCGTGCATTGTATTCCTTGCAGAAAGCCATGATGTTGATGCCGTAGCCGGCCAGCGCCGGCCCTACCGGCGGAGCGGGGTTGGCCTTACCCGCTTCCAGATTCAATTTGACGACGCCTTTGATTTTCTTCGCCATAGTACTCTCCTTGTGGTGCGATCGGGCGCGCCAGCCCATGGCGCAGGCGACGCCCTCCCACGCTAAGCGTAGTCCAGAGAGCGAAGTGCATGATCACACGCGCTTCGCGCCGAGTGCTATGTCAAACCTTTTCAACCTGTAAAAAGTCCAGCTCCACCGGCGTCTCCCGCCCGAAGAACGATACCATGACGCGCACCTTGGTACGATCCATGTCAATCTCGGACACCACGCCGATAAAATCATTGAACGGCCCGTCAATGATGCGCACCTTCTGACCAGGCTTATAAGTCACCTTGACCTTGGGCGCTTCGGCCTCCATACGCTTGAGAATTTGCGCCACCTCTTCGGGGCGCAGCGGCGTGGGAGTGTTGCCCATACCGACGAAGCCGGTGACGCCCGGCGTGTTGCGCACGACGTACCACGAGTCCTCGCCCATAATCATCTGCACCAGGATATATCCCGGAAAGACGCGCCGCTCGACAATGCGACGTTTGCCGTCCTTGATCTCGATCTCCTCTTCAGTGGGCACAATCACATCAAAGATTTTGCCCTTCATGCCCATTGAGGCGATGCGCTGCTCCAGATTGTGACGGACTTTGTTCTCCTGGCCGGAGTAGCAGTGGATGACGTACCACTGCGGGCCTTCTTCACCGGCCGTTGGTTCGGGCTGGGCAGGCGCCGGAGCCTCGGCCACAGGCGCGGCTTCAGCCTCAGGCGCGACGGGCACTTCACTCACGCCGGCGGCCTCCTGCTCAAGTTGCACGCTCGCGACCGGCGCCGAGGCTTCCTCTTCCTGCGCCGTTTCAGCCTGCGCCTTTTCCGCAACGGCGCGCTCGATTTGGGCAAACAGGTCGCTGAACGGCGTAGCCGACGGTGCGCGAGCAGTCACCTGTTCTAACGCGGTGCCGGTCGGCGTCGCTGCGGTCACGGTTTCGTTTTCGCGGACTTGTTCGTCCTGGAGATCGTTCTGTTCGTTCATGCGGTTCACAACGGCGCGCGGTCAGCGCGGAACCAGGCTCAACAAAAACTTAAAGCTCTCCGAAAATAACCAGTCGAAGAACCCGAGGAAGATCGAACCGGACACGATCACCAGCAGAACGATAATCGTCAGATTGCGCGCTTCCGACCAGGTAGGCCAGACGACCTTGCGCAGCTCACCTACTGTCTCGCGGTAAAACCGGACAATGAAGTTCGGCTCTTTGACCGCCGGTTGTGCTTTCGACATAGCCGTTCTTCCTTCCAGATAGCCGAGACACCGCCAGCGCTCAGCGGTGTCTCAGGCGTTCAACAGGCCAGGAGGGACTCGAACCCCCAACCACCGCTTTTGGAGAGCGGTGCTCTGCCAATTGAGCTACTGGCCTACACTTGTAGTCGCCCGGTCGTCTGGTCGGAGGGTCGATCCCTTGGGTTTTGACAACCTCGCCATCCGGCAAAGCGACTATTTGACTAAACGACCACCGGACTAGAGATTACTTCGCCTCTCGATGCAACGTATGCTTACGACAGCGCGGACAGAACTTCTTCAACTCCAACCGATTCGGGTCGTTCCGGCGGTTTTTCTCGGAAGTGTAGTTGCGCTCCTTGCACTCCGTGCAGGCGAAAGTGATGACCGGTCGAATATCTTTCTTCGCCATACTAATCGTGCACCTTGGTGATGACGCCGGCGCCGACGGTCAGGCCACCTTCCCGAATGGCAAAGCGGCTCCCCGCCTCCAGCGCCACCGGCGTAATCAGCTCCACACTCATGTTCACATTGTCCCCAGGCATCACCATCTCCACCCCCGCCGGCAACCGAATCGTCCCCGTCACATCCATCGTCCGAATGTAAAACTGCGGCCGGTACCCACCAAAAAACGCCTTGTGCCGTCCCCCCTCCTCCTTCTTCAGCACGTACACCTCCGCCTCAAACTTCTTGTGCGGCCGAATGCTCCCGGGCTTCGCCAGCACCATCCCACGCTGCACCTGATCCCGCTCAATCCCACGCAGCAGCACCCCCACATTGTCCCCCGCCTCCCCCTGATCCAGCACCTTGTGGAACATCTCCACCCCGGTGCACACCGTCGTCAGCTTCTCTTCCCGCAGCCCGATAATCTCCAACGGGTCCCCCACCTTCACCGTCCCACGCTCGATCCGTCCCGTCGCTACCGTCCCACGCCCCTTGATCGAAAACACATCTTCCACCGGCATCAAGAACGGCTGGTCCTACTCCCGCACCGGCTGCGGGATGTACTCATCCAGCACCT
>JANWXR010000700.1 GCA_025057205.1 Anaerolineales bacterium
TGAATGATGAGCCGTTTGACTTTGCGATTGCCCGAAACACTTCACCGCTAAGGAGAGGCCTTTGAAGAGAAGGCACAGAAAACAAGGGACGCAGAGTTTTCGGCTCTGCGTCCCTTGTTCAGCCGACTTGGGTTGGCAAACGATTACTTTGGCAATTCGGGTCGGGCGATGTATTCCGCCGGGATTTCGCCCGTCAGGGCGCGCAAAAAGATGACGATGTCGCCAACCTCGGCTTCGGTCAACTGCTTGCCCAATTGGTGACGAGCCATCACCCGCACCATGTCCTCCAGCGTAGGAATGCTGCCATCGTGCAGATACGGCCCGGTCTGGGCAATGTTGCGAAGCGACGGCACCTTGAACACATACTTGTCGGTTTCCTTGCCGGTCACATTGAACCGCCCAAAATCCGCCCCACCGAAAAGTTCGGCGGCGCCCAGCTTGGCAAACATTGTGCCGCCGAGAGCCGGCCCGTTATGGCAGGAAGCACATCCCACGCTGACGAACAG
>JANWXR010000701.1 GCA_025057205.1 Anaerolineales bacterium
CAATTTACACTCCGCCGCAGTTTGCCACGTATGGTGTGTCTCAATGCCCTTGCGGGCATTTTTTGTTTGGTCACAGCCCAAATTCCACTGTTTTTCGAAGTAGCCCTGTCAATTTTCCCGGATTTTTTGCGATTCGAGAAGCGGACTCCTTTCTCAAACTGCCTGTGGTTCTCGATTCTGTTGCCCAACAATTTTACCTCTTCTATGCCAGATTGCCTATGGCTGGCGGGTGCGCAGCCTCAGGATTCGAGCGCCGCCGCCCCCCATCTCACCCCCCGTCGCGCTCGAATCAGGTTGACATCATCCTCCAAACCCGCCCGCACCGCTCAAACCATCATCGAGTGCACGGAAAAAACGCACCGCGAAGCGCAGAGTTCTTCTATCTCTCTGCGTGCTCGGCGAACTCAGCGGTGAAGCCTCCTTTTTGCGTGTGCACGCAAAACATGTCAGCCGCACCCTGAGCGGACGCTGAGCGAAGCGAAGCGGCAGTCGAAGGGGCGGCCTG
>JANWXR010000702.1 GCA_025057205.1 Anaerolineales bacterium
CGGCCAGCATCTTGCGGTCGAGCGCGATGTTGGCCTTCTTCAGGGCGTCTATCAAGCGGCTGTAGGAGATGCCGTTGGCGCGGGCGGCGGCGTTGATGCGCGCAATCCATAAGCGGCGCAGGTCGCGGCGGCGGTTGCGCCGGTCGCGCCAGGCGTAGAAGAGGGCGTGGAGCACGCCTTCGTTGGCGCGGCGGAACAGGCGGTGATAGGCACCGCGTCTGCCCTGGCTCCACTTGAGAATCTTCTTGTGCCGCCGGCGGGTGACAATACCACCTTTGACTCGCATGGGGATTCACTCCTGCGGACCCCTCCCGGCCCACATGTCCGTGAGTTCCTGCCGGGAACGGCCCGTGCTGAAGATTGGAGACTGGAGATTGGAGATAGGCTAATCTCCAAGCCCTAATCTCCAATCTCTAGTTCTTTACGTCGAAGACTTATCGTCGAAGCGCTTCAGATAGGGGGCCAGCCGGCGGACGCGCTTGGCGATTTTCTTGCCGGCCACCGG
>JANWXR010000703.1 GCA_025057205.1 Anaerolineales bacterium
CGCGATAGTTGAAGACCCGGTTGACATACCATTTTCTGTCCGGGCCGTTGCTCATGCGAGAAAGGCTGCAATATACCCAACGAACTGGCATGGCAGTTGTGCTCCTGTTTTGAAAGGCTGCGTAGCTACAGGATACCCGGCTTGGCGAGCGGCGTCAAAAGCCCGCTCTTACCGTGCGCAGCGGAAGCCGATAAAGTTCTCGCGTCGCGTAGGGCCGTAGTTGTAGCGGCTGGCAGCGCGAACTTCACGACTCTCCGAGTTCCAGGCGCCACCGCGCAGGACACGCAGCGTCCCTGTCGTGGGGCCGAGCGGGTTAACGTCCGGCGCTTCGAGGTAGTATGCCCCCCGGTACCAATCGTTCACCCATTCGTAGACGTTGCCGGCCATGTCCAGCGCACCGAAGGGACTGGCGCCGTCGGGGTAGCTGCCCACGGCGGTAGTATCGCTGCGGGCACGGTTGAAATTTGCTCGGGTCGGTGAGGGCGCGCTATTGCCCCAAGGGTAA
>JANWXR010000704.1 GCA_025057205.1 Anaerolineales bacterium
CGTTCGGCTACGACGATGTTTCGGACTTGGGGGCCGCCGGCGAGCGGCGCAACGCCTGGGTTCAGCGTGTGCTCGGCCCCGACGCCGTAGTGCTCTGGTCGACGTGAAAGCGGACAGACCGTTAGCATCGAATTGCGCGAAGGGCTTGGCTCCAATTCGCGCTCATTCGTCAAATTCGATGCAGAGAAGATAATCGCTCTTCGCATCGAATTGCGCGAATTTTCATGAGGGATGCACAACCTATGCCCTTGGAACTCAGGAACCGGGTCGCTCTGACCATGAAGGGGCGCTAGGCCGCTCCCGAAGCGCACAGCGCCACGCGGATTTCGGGGATTTTGGCGGCGCGCATGCTCAGCGTCATCCGTTTGGCGCGATCGCCGAAGCTAAAGTAGCTGCGCCCCGGCATCACCGGCGTGATCAGACAGTCCGCCCCCGGCAAGCCCCTGCCTGACCGGCGTAATTCTTCACTGCCCACAAGACGGTATTAGGGGGATTGCGCTGCGC
>JANWXR010000705.1 GCA_025057205.1 Anaerolineales bacterium
GGCGCGCCGCTCCACCTCAGCGGCGGAGAGACGTCCCGACCGTCGCAGGTGTACTGGGCGGGAATGGGTGAACCCTCTGTGAAGGCGGCGCTGGTGAGTTGCAGCGGCATATCGGCCTCCTTTCACGCGACGCTTTGATTGTACTGCGGACGGGGACGGGGAGGAACAGGGAGCAGCTAAGATTCTGAGTCCACGAAGGAACACGAATGGGGGAACACGAATGAGCACGAATGAGGGCGAATGGACATGAATCGTATTTCCTGGTTTCCTTCGTGCTAATTCGCGAAATTCGATGCTGGAGTTTTCGGCATCGAATTGCGCGAATGAGGGCGCTGAAAAAATGCACCGTGGAGAACGCCGAGAGCGCAGAGTTCTTCCTAAGATTATTTTCTCCGCGCACTCTGCGCGCTCAGCGGTGAAACCCTTTGCGCTCTTCGTCGCGCTCTCCGCCGCGCTCTCCGCCGCTTCGCAGTGAGAGCAGGCGCGTGGAGTTAAGCCAACTGT
>JANWXR010000706.1 GCA_025057205.1 Anaerolineales bacterium
CAAAGCACTCAAGGCCGCCGCGCTCAGTCCGGCTGCCACCCCTATCGCACTCAGAATCAACACCAGCATCGCACATCCGGCGCCGGCCACAGGCGCAGTGTCTTGCCGCATATCCATTCCAATCATATCCATGTGGTCATTGTAGCAAACGGCCCTGTGCGCATGTCGGCAGCCATCCTGAGGGTCTGATGATAGAATGCTGCGCCATAGAACTGCCGCTGAAAGCCACTTTAGCCGCGAAGAGCCTGAATCCACGAAGGCACACGAAGGAACACGAAGGCGCACAAAGTAACATGAAGTCGGATGATAGAATGCCGCGCCATAGGACTGCTTCTGAAAACTGCTTTGGCTTCGAAGGGTCTGAATCCACGAAGTCACACGAAGGAACACGAAGGAACATGGAGAAAATTGCATGCCTTTCATGGAACTTCGCGGGTGACTACTCAGCCGTCCTGATTTATCCGCAGATTACGCAGCTTATCGTAGAGAAAATCTGTGGTCTT
>JANWXR010000707.1 GCA_025057205.1 Anaerolineales bacterium
GCCGCTGCTCGTGAGCGCAAAATCCGCGCCGAGGCGGAGTGGTGGCGCAACGCCGCGCCCGAACTGCGCGCGCGCTACGCCGGCCAGTTCGTGGCCGTGCACGAGCGTCAGGTGATTGACGCCGACCCCGATCAGTTACAACTATACTATCGGTTGCGCGCTCGCTACGGCGACACCCCAATCCTGCTTACACCGGCCAACGAGCCGGAAGAGATCCGGATAATCAGCACACATCAGGAGGCGTTGTGAGTCATCGCTATTCACACAACTATGTGCCGCCGGCTCCGGCGTTGTTCGTCCAGCTTATGAAACTCAACTGCGGCCGGCATTCGGACCGTCAAGAAGGGTCACCGTTTACCTGGTGAACATCATTATAGAAGGTCAACGATTTCCCGGCGTCAACGTGGTCAGTTGGGATGAAGGCCGCGAGATCATCCTCGGTCGCAACATGCTGAACCGCCTGGTCTTGTTGCTCGACGGCCCCGGTCAGACCACCGATGTT
>JANWXR010000708.1 GCA_025057205.1 Anaerolineales bacterium
AGCCTCGGACAGCGCGGTAAGAGCGTCTCGGGCGGGGCTGGAAAAAAGGCTGGAGTGGGGCGGGGCAGGACAAGCAAATCAACGTTTAGGTTTGTGTCTATGCTCATTCACAACCTTTGAAATATATGCGTTAAGAAAATCCCCTTGTGGAGCAAAAGAGAGAACGGATTTGGTCATAAGTGTTCAAATATGTGCTATAGCCAAGAAGACCGCAAAAGTATTGCTTTTGCCAATACAAACCAATCGTTACCCCGTGGGAGCCTATTGCGTTTATGAATACGGCGGTGCGCTTTGATAGTTCGTGCCAGGCGCGCCCGTCAAAGGCACGTGCCAGCCGCCTAACAAGCGCTTGCACCTGACGCCGCTCCGCTGCGCTTCGCGGCGCAGGTGAAGCGCGTGCCGTTAGCACGCCGACCTTGACTTCATTCTATTCACAAGGACTTTACAGGGACTTTACAACCACCCTACAGATTTGTAAGGCGGAGCGCGACCTTACAAATTT
>JANWXR010000709.1 GCA_025057205.1 Anaerolineales bacterium
CGCTCAGGGTGCGGCTGACATGTTTTGCGTGCACACAAGGAAAAGCGGGGTGAAGCCTTTGCGCTCTTTGTGTCTTCGCGGTTCAGAGAGACTTTTCAGGAGAGCCGCGCAAGCTTCGGAGAGCACAGGTTCAACTCAGAGTGAGATGCCCAGTGCCAACAGCTCATCGGGAGAATAGTAGAACAACAACCAGGCGCGAAACACTCGATAGAACGCGCGCACTATGGCGCGCCGCTCCGGCTGCTGCACCTGCGGCGCAAGGAAGCCGACTGCCTCCGCCAGCGGGCCGGGCAAGGCCTCCGCGCCGTAGCCATTTCGTAGCAGAGCCTGCGTCGTCAGCAGGCCAAGAACGGGCGTGGGCACCAGCCGCTCCTCCGGCGCTACGCCTGAATCGAGCACCGGAGATGCATTTGACTCCGTCGAAGTCGGCGCAACCGCTTCTGTTGAGGCCAGCAGCCCGCTCACCGCTTCGGAGGCCATCGGCGCTGAGGGCAACGCCGGA
>JANWXR010000070.1 GCA_025057205.1 Anaerolineales bacterium
AGGAGGTGCTGCTGGAGTGCAACGTCTCCGGCGAGGCCAGCAAATCCGGCTTCGATGCTCAAGACCCGGCGGCCTGGCCGACGCTGCTGGATGAGTTCGGGAAAATCGCTGCCCTGCCCGGCCTGCGCGTGCGCGGGCTGATGACGATGGCGCCGCTGGGAACCGATAACGTGACCGCCCGCCCGTTCTTCCGCCGGCTGCGGGAACTGCGCGACGCTGCTCGTGAGCGCTGGCCGCAGACGGACTGGTCTGCCCTCTCGATGGGCATGACCGACGACTTTGAGGGCGCCATTGCCGAAGGCGCTACGCTGGTGCGGATTGGCCGGGCCATCTTCGGCGAGCGCGCGACCTGAACTGACGATGCCGCAACAAACAACGAGGAGACATCGTGGAGCGAAGCCTAATCACCATCATTGACATCATCGTCAACACCGTCAGCATCATCCTGATCCTGCATGCGCTCATGTCCTTTGCGCCGCTCGACCCCTATCACCCCGTGCGGCGCATGCTGGCCGACATCGCCGAGCCGATTATCCGGCCCTTTCGCAACCTGATCCCGCCGGTAGGCATGTTCGATTTCTCCGTCATGGTCGCGATCATTGTTATCCAAATCGGCGGCGAACTGCTCAAGGCCATGATCCGCTCCGCCTTCTAAAGTTGGAGGACTAACGATGACAACGTTTAAGGATGTCCGGCTGGGCGCAGCCATCACCGTCAAGGTCACGTCAGGGGCGAAGAGCAACAAGGTCGCCGGCGTGCTGGATGACGGCACGCTCAAGGTTCAGGTCACCGCCCCGCCGGAGGGCGGCCAGGCCAACGCCGCGCTGACCGCATTGCTTGCCGAGACGTTCGGCCTGCAGCCTGAGCAGGTGGAAATCATTGCCGGCCATGCTTCGGAGCGTAAGCTCGTGTCGCTCGTCGGCATCTCAGCGACGGAGGTGGATGCGAAGGTGCTGACAGCGAAGAAGACCAAGCCAAAGGTCGCCGCTAAGCCAAGGCCAAAGGCGAAGAAGAAGACAAAAGCTAAGGCCAAGCCAAAAGCGAAGGCGAAAAAGTAACGGCCGTCCCTCAGCCCCACCGCTCTGATTTACCACGGAGAACACAAAGCGTGCAGAGATGCTTTCCCTTGGCTCTGCCGGGTTGGGCGGGAAAGGCGCGCACCAATGAGACGAACAGGCATGAACTCTTGCAGGAAGAGTTTGCGCCATCCATGCTCATCCGTGTACCAATCTCCGCCTTCTCGACGCGCTCCGCGGTTGAAAGCGTTATCCTGAACTCACGTTTCATACGCACATCAGCGGCTGTGATGTATCAGCCCGCACATGAAGCTGCAGGTGTCCTCAGTTATACTTCGCGCCATCCACCTGACACATAATTCAAAAAGGAGCATCCAACGTGCCACAGCCGGCGGATTTCATCATCACCCACGCCCGCGCCCTGACTCAGAACCCGGCGCAGCCCCGCGCCGAAGCCGTAGCCGTGCGCGGCAAGCGCATCGTCTTCGTCGGTAGCGCCGCCGAGGCCGCCGGCTGGCGCGGCCCCCACACGCGCGTGATTGACGGCCAGCAGTGCACGCTCCTCCCCGGCTTCATTGACTCTCACTTTCACCTACTCTGGGGATCGCTCTGGCTTGGCGCAGCGCAGCTCTACGAAGCCACCACCGCCGAAGCCGCCCTCGCCAAATTGCACCAGTTTGCCCAACAGCATCCCAACGAGCCATGGCTCGAGGGCCGCGGCCTGCGCTACGACCTGATTTCGGGCCGTAAGGAGCTGGACACGGTTGCGCCTGACCGACCTGCATACGTAGTGGCTTATGATGGTCACACTGCGTGGGCCAACACCCGCGCTTTGGAGCTGGCCGGCATCCTGCACGAGGGCGAACCGATCGGGCCGAACAGCGTCATCGTGCGTGACGAGCACGGCCTGGCGACCGGCGAGCTGCGCGAGGCTGGCGCGATGGAGCTGGTGCGCCGCCTCATCCCCGAACCGAGCGACGTACGCAAGCGCGAGCTGCTCAACCTTGCGCTGAAGCAGATCGCCCGCGCCGGAGTCACCAGCGTCCACAACATGAACGGCGACTTGGAAGAACTTTCCCTGTATGCTGCGCTGGAAGACGTGGGCGCGCTGTCGTTGCGCGTGTATGTGCCCTATCACGTCAAGCCGGAGACGCCGCCGGAGGCGCTGGCCGAAGCACGCGAGATGGCCAAGGTGCGCGGCGAGCTGGCGCGTGGTGGCGCGGCCAAGTTCTTCATGGATGGCGTGCTCGAAGCCTACACCGCCCTGATGGTGGAGCCATACGCCGACAAGCCCGACACGCGCGGCGATTCGCTCTTCAGCCACGAGCACTTCGTGCGCATGGCTGCCGAGTGCGATCGGCTTGGCCTGCAAATCTTCGTCCACTGCTGCGGCGACGGCGCGGTGCGGCGCACACTGGACGGTTACGAGGCCATCCAAAAGCTCAACGGCAAACGCGACAGCCGCCATCGCATCGAGCACATCGAGGTCATCCATCCCGACGACCTGCCGCGCTTCAAACAGCTCGGCGTGCTCGGCTCGATGCAGCCGCTGCATGCCCCGCTAGATGCCGGGTCGGACGACGTCTGGCTAGCGCGGGCCGGGCGCGAGCGCTGGCCACTCAGCTTCGCCTGGCGCACCCTGCGCGACGCCGGCGTTCATCTAGCCTTCGGCAGTGACTGGCCGGTGGTGAGCTTCGACCCGATGCTGGGCGTGTTCGCCACGCTCAACCGTAAGCCGTGGCTGCCCGGCCAGCCGGAGCAAAGGCAGACGTTGGAAGAGACGCTTGCCAGCTACACGCGCGACGCCGCCTACGCCGAGTTCATGGAACATGAAAAGGGCCAGCTCAAGCACGGCATGCTGGCCGACCTCGTCCTGCTCAACGCCGACCTCGAACAGACGCCGCCCGAAGCCCTGGCCGACGCGCAAACGCTGACGCCGCACGTCAGGCCGGTGCTGACGATGATGGATGGACGGGTGGTGTTTGAGGGTTGAAGATTGAAGACTGAAGACTAAAGACCGAAGACTGAAGACTGAAGGCTGAAGGCTGACCTATACCGCCCGCCGGTCGTTACAGGCCATCCCCACCCTGCTCCTGCTGAGCGTGCTGTTGTTCTTCCTGATCCGACCGGCGCCGGGCAGGCTGCTGGCGCAGGCGGAGCGCAACCCCAACGTCACGCCGGAACAACTGGCCGCGATGCGCGAGCGCCTCGGGCTAAACAAGTCGCTGCCGGAGCAGTGTACGTGCGCTGGCTCGGCGCCTTCGTGCTGGAGACGGTGCGAACTTCTCCGCGAGGAGAAACCGCGAAGGCGCGAAGACGCTAAGGATGCCAAGGAAAACAATGGCGAATCCTTTGTGCTCCTCGCCACTTCACGGTGAGATCGTAGTTTTTGCAGTGGAGTCATGCGTGTGGGCATCGGCCACAGCGCGCCCGGCGGGACTTGAACCCACAACCACCTGCTTAGAAGGCAGATGCTCTGTCCGATTGAGCTACGGGCGCGTGACTAGAATTATAGCGGACGCAACGACCTGACGCGACGTTCAGCCGCCCACCACCGGTGGGAACAAGTTCACCCGGTCACCATCCTGTAGCGGCGTGGTCAGCGTAGCGGTCTGGCTGTTAATGAAGGCGTTGCGGACAAGCTTGGCGGGGAGGTTGAGGCGCGGAATCAGGTCGGCCACGGTGGCGCCGGGCGGCAGCTCGACTTCTAAGGGCACAGACCGGTCTGGGCCGGGGTGATGCTGGCGCAGCAGCGCATACAGCTTCACGTAGACTTTCATTCTTCCATGACGGGCCGCAGGCCCTTATACACCGTGCGCCCCGTCAGTGTGCGCAGGATGGTGATCGCAGGCCGGTTCAACTTCTCGGCCAGCTCATTGGGCGAGAGCGGCCGATTGCCGTTGGACAAAAAGGTGTGAAAGACGACGTCCACCAGGGAGGTGTGTTCGGTCAGGAATGTATCCAGCGGCTTGCACTGCGTGCGCAGCATGTACTGGAGCATGTCCACCTGCCGGACTTCACCGGTCTCGGCATCTACCTCATCCAGCACCTCGCCGCCCGTATAAGCGTTGAGCATCTCCAGAAACTCGGGCTTGACATGCTTGGCCAAGTCCACCTTCAATTCGCGCCCCTCGCGCTCCCACCAGTCGAAATCAATGTGAAACTTCGTGTCGAGGGTCGGCTTGATCAAAGTGGAAGCCATCATGGTGCAGCGTTCACTCCGTCCACTGGGATTGGTCAAAGCGCCAGTAAGCGTCGCCAACGTGCACGTAGTATGGCTGCGTCAGCAGCTGCGCAAAGATCGGGCCAGGCGGGCAACGACGTACCACATTGACCGCCGCGTAGAGCGTCTTGGCATGCACGGCGCTTTGCGGATTGAGCTTGGCCAGCTCGCGGAACACATCGGCCACCAGGCGCGGAAAGGGCAAGTTCTGGCTTTTCAGCCAGACTTCGTCTATTGCCACAGGGTTTTGAATGGCTATCACCATCAAGTCGTCATAGTGAACGCCGATGTTGTATTTTTGCATTGTGAACGTCAGCCGACCATCTGGCGTGGCAGCGGCCATGCGCACCCATTCGCGGCTAGGCCGGCGTTTGCTGGCCCTGATGACGACTTCGCCGCGAGAAGCACCGGCGCCCACCGTCAGCTGGCCGCCCACCGGGAAGTCCAGCTTGCGGAACCACTCATCCAGGCCGAAAACGTAACGGCCCTGGCGCACTACCCAGCCAGGGAAGCGCTCGCCTGTATCTACATCCACCCAGGTGAAGAGCACCCGTGGCGCCTCGTAGGCGGTGGGGAAGAGCGACGCCAGGCGCGGCGAGAGCGGCAGCGTGCCCACCCGCCGATGCGGGAAGGTGAGCGTGATGGTCATCTCATGCGGCTGTTCGCCGGTTGAAGCATCGACGGCGGGCGCCGGCGACCACTCATCATCAATCTCGGCGACCAAGCCGGCCAGATGCATCGGCAGCTCGGGCACGTCTCCTTCAGGCGCAGCGTTCTCCAGCCGGCGCGGCGGGTAGATCACCTCGAGCGGTTCCAGCCGGCGCAGATACCACAACACCTCCCCCGCCGGGCCGACTTCATCGAAGCGCGGGTCCTCCTGCAGGGCATAGTGCAGCGAGAACGCTTGCAAACGCGGATTGATGTTGGCCGGCAGGTCGACTTCCTTGAGAAGCGCCTCGGTAGGTAGCGGGCCGCCGCCGGCCATATCGAGCACGGCCTCGGCCAGGTTGAGGTGGCCGATATTCACCGTGGCGAGCAGCGCCCGCGGGAACCAGCGCCCCGCCAACCGCACAATCTCCGGGCTGGCCTTGAGCCGCGCTTCCAGCTTGGCCGCCACTAGGGCGCCATATTTCTCGATGATGGCCTCGGGCGAGAGAAGCTCGGCTTCGCCATGATAGAGGTCTTGAGAGTTGAGGACGTGGTTGGGAAAGCGCGCCGCGTACTCACGTTGCCCGCGCTCATCGCCAAAATCCACCTTAATCACGTCAAAGTCGCCGTAATCCGGGTTACGCCCGGGGCGGACGGCGACTACAGTCCCCAGCGTAGGGTGCGGAAAGTTGAAGGCGACCTTCTGACCCACCGTGTAGGTTTCACGCGGAAGGTAGGGCGTCGCACCCTGCTCGCGGCGCTTCCGCGCTTCCAGCTCGCGCTGGTGGCGGCGACGGATGATGCACTGCGCCATCTCCGCAGTAGTCAGCGGTGTTTCTTCCTCGAGCAGCAGATTGTAGAGATAGTCCAGGTCGGCGTCTTCGATAGTGAAGGCGGCGCCCCAGGAATCGCCTTTCGGCGTTGGACGGTCGTTCAAGCTCAAGCCTCAGTTCAAAACCCGTTGAATTGCCTGATGAGAGAATGGATGGGGTTGCTTACATGTGTAATTCAACAAGCGGCATTATACTCAGCGTAAACAGCTTTGCAATATGCCTCACAAAATGCAACGGGATTGTCATGGCAGAACAGCGAGTGGTCGTTCACACCGCAGCCGGCGCGCTGCAAGCCGAAATCATCCGAGGTTTGTTGGAAGCCGCAAATATTTCGGCGTACACCCGCCGGGAAAGCGCAGGCGCAGTTTATGCCCTCACAGTCGGCCCCGCTTGGCGAGGTGGGAGTTCTGGTCGAAGAAACGCAGCAGGCCGCTGCGCTGGAGGTGATCCGGGCTTATGAGCGCGGCGAGCTTGAGTCACCGGAAAGCTGATGGGGAAGGTGGCGAAGGCTAATTGCTGATTGCCGGTCGTTGATTGTTAATAGCCGATAGCGAGCACCCTTTCGTCTGCAATCCTCAACCGCTGAAAGACGCGCTACGGGAAGGCTACCTCCGTCCACTCCAGCGGGTCTACCTGAAAGCCGTTGACCCACACCTCCCAATGCAGATGCGGACCGGTGACGCGGCCTGTCGCGCCGTTGTAGCCGATCACTTGCCCCGGCTCCACGCGGTCACCGACCTTCACCAGAATCTGGGATTGGTGCCAGTAGCCGGTAAACACGCCCCAGCCGTGGTCAATAATCGTCGCGCCGCCGCGCACCGTCAGGTTCTCGGCCAGGCGGACGATGCCGGCCGCCGGCGCGGTGATGGGGCGGTCCTCGCCGCCGGAGAAGTCCGTGCCACCGTGAAACGAGTCGTAGGGGCCGCCGTTGTATGACCGCAGCGAGCCGAAGCGCGAGCGGATGACGCCCACCGAGGGCAACAGGAATTTGCCGCTCCACAGTTTCTCCGGCGTCACTTGCGTGACGATGGCCCGGACGCGCTCGAATTCGGGTAAGATGTTGGCCGGGTCGAGCGTCTCGGGCGGCACGGTCAGCGGCGGGTCGGTGCCGTACTGGCCGGCGCGCACCGGCAGGCTCTGCACGAGGGCGGCAGCGCGACCGGCTTCGTCAATCACTCGCACGTTGAGTGGGTAGAGATTCGGCTCGGCCAAACGATAGATGCCGTGCAACGCATAGTATGTGTTCGGCACAACCGGGTCTGCCACGAAGTTCAACGGCCATTCGCCAAGGGCGCCGCTAAGTTGTGCCGGTGCGCGTGTCACCACCTGAATCACGAGTGTGCGGCCCTGCTGCGCCGGCAACGGCCACAGGCGCAAATCGCGGATGGCGACGGGCAGCGCCTTGAGCGGCGTCTCGCCGCCCGGAAAAGCGAGGCGCACGCCCGGCGGGACTGCGCCCGGCTGCTCCAACTCGTTGGCAGCGGCCACAGCCCATGGGTTCGCATTGTGAGCCGCGGCCAGAGCCAGCATGCTCCGCCCTGCTTCCAGCTCGACGCTCTCGCCGGCGGCGATGGCTGTCGTCTCGGCTCGATCTATCAGAATCACCGGCTGGTTGATGTAAAGCTGATCGGGGTTGAGGATGCGGTTGAGGCGGATGAGCGTCTCGCGGCGCAGGCCATAGCGGCGCGCCAGGCTGGCCAGCGATTCGCCCGGCTCCAGCAAATGCACACTGAGCGTCCCACTAAACTCGTCGAAGCCGGGAATGAAGAGCGGCTGCCCGATGGGCAACGCCTTGGCATTAACGGTGGGATTGGCCGCCTGCAATGCTTCGACGGTGATGCCGAACTGGCGAGCGATGCCAAAGAGCGTATCGCCCGGCTGCACGATGTAAACCGGGTCGCCCTCCTGCGCAACCACGCTGCGCGGCGCCACAGCCCACAACAGGCTAACGACTAACGCCAGCCGGGCTATCCTCGAATACCACTTCATCGCCAATCGAAACTCGGCTCAGGATTTCCGGCTCGGATTCCAGCGTGTACCGGGCGGGGGCGCGCGGCGCATAGAACGGTCGCCAGGGTTTGGCCTCCACCATGTCCACCACGCGGCCTGCCGAGTTGATCCAGATCGCTGCAATCGGGAAGGGCACGAAGAGCATGTGGATAGAGGCGGCGGCGCGGCTTTCGGCGGCCTCGACCAAGATCAGGGCTTCGCCCGGCGCAAGCTGCCGACGGAACATCAGCCCACGCAGCCGGCAGAGGAACGAGCTGCACCAGCGCGCGCCCCTGACCAAGAGAGCGCCGTCCGCTTTTCGCCGAACATCCACGCGCCGGGTCATGGAAAACGAAACCGGGGCCACCAGACGCACGTGCGCCGCAGCCCCGGAGGGTTGATTTCACGCCGCCGGCGCTGCTTCAGCCTCGGGCACGCTCCCGCCGCAGCAGCACCTTCTCAACGCTTTCCACCAAATCCTGCGGCCCGAACGGCTTGGTAATGTAATCGTCCACCCTGGCGATGTGCAGGCCGAGCACCTTGTCAATGCTCTGCGCTCTGGCCGTCACCATAATGACGGGGATGTCCTTGGTCTGCTTATGAGCCTTTAGCTTCTGGTAGACCTCCCAGCCGTCCATGTCCGGCATCATCAGATCAAGCAGCACCACGTCCGGCTTCTCACGCTGAATGACGTCCAGGCCCTCACGTCCGCCGGTGGCGCCGATGACCTCATATCCTTTACGCCCAAGGATGAGCCGGATGAGGTCAATCATTGCCGGCTCGTCTTCTACACACACGACTCGTTTCTTGTTCTCCATGCCTTCTGCCTCCCAAAGCTCGCGCGAAGTGTACCACAAAAAGTGGGAATGTCGTCGAGAGTATAATCTTTCAATCTTACGGAACAGGCAAAGTGCACATGGCCCTCACCCAACCGGGCGACATCGTCCAGCTTGTCGGCCAAAGCCGGCAAGGTGCGCGACGGCCACGCGCCGCGCAGACCTTTATCTTCAAGCTCAGCCCCGGCGAGCGGCTGCACACGCATGTCGGCATCATCGAGCACGACGCGCTCATCGGGCAGCCCCTCGGCTCGGAGATCACCAGCCACACCGGCCACAAGTTCTACCTGCTGACGCCTTCCACCGATGACCTGATTCGCGACCTCAAGCGCTCCTCGCAGATCATCTATCCCAAGGACATCGGTTTTATTTTGATGAAGCTGGCGATTGCGCCGGGCAAGACGGTGGTGGAGAGCGGCACCGGCAGCGGTGGCCTGACGACGGTGCTGGCGCTGATGGTCGGGCCGCAGGGGCACGTGATTAGCTACGACGTGCGCGCCGATATGCAGGCGCTGGCGCGCAAGAACCTGGAGCGCGTGGGCCTGGCCGAACGGGTGACCTTCAAATTACGCGACATCGCCGAGGGCTACGACGAGACGGACGCCGACGCGCTCTTCCTCGACGTGCCCAATCCGTGGGATTACGTGAGCCAGGCGCGCAACGCGCTGGCGGGCGGCGGCTTCTTCGGCTCGATTGTGCCCACCGCCAATCAGGTCTCACGGCTGCTGGAGGCGCTGCAGAAGAACCGGTTTGATTTTCTGGAAGTGTGCGAG
>JANWXR010000710.1 GCA_025057205.1 Anaerolineales bacterium
ACATCGCACAGTGGATTGTGCCGGTGGGCGAGCAGTTCTTCGCGCCGTATTCCGAATACTTCCTGATGCAGGCAGCGTTCACCGGCCTCATGCTCTTCTTCCTGTACGCCGACGGCGCCTACACGTCGCAGCGCGGCGGCAGCTGGCTCAATGAGGTCTATCGCATCATCAGCGCCACCACCACCGCCGGCGTGATTTTGCTGGTGGCCGTCTTCCTGCTGCTGCCGCTGGTGTACTCCCGCCTGATGATCATCTGGGTGATCGTGCTCACGGTCAGCCTGTTGAGCGTGGCGCGCCTGATTCTGCGCTGGGTGCGCGCGCAGCTGCGGCGGCGGGGGATCGGCGTGGCGCGCGTGCTCATCGTCGGCGCGGGCGAGCTGGGGCGTGCCGTCGTCCGCACCATCGCCGCGCGCGCCGACCTCGGCTACCGCGTGGTGGGCTTCATTGACGACAACCCGTCCAAATCTGAACTGGGGCGGCTGAAGAACCTCGGCGCGCTGGA
>JANWXR010000711.1 GCA_025057205.1 Anaerolineales bacterium
GTTGACGCGTATCGTCAGGGCAGAAAACGGACCGGAGGAGGACGGGATGATAAGCGCGATGTTGCTGGCCCATCTGGTGGGCGACTATGTGTTGCAGTGGGACCGACTGGCATACTGGAAGAGCCGAGAACTGAAAGGCGTGCTGGCGCACGGCGCCATCGTCTCGGCGGTCACGCTCATCCTTGCCTTGCTGGTGGACGTCGCCTTCTGGCCGTGGGCGCTGTTCATCGGCGCCACCCACATTGCGATTGACGCCGCGCCGCTGTGGCTTCTGCCGCGCCTCGACCTAAAGCAGGGCGGACTGTTCGAACTGAGCCGCTTTCTGATTGACCAGACCTTGCACCTGAGCGTGATTGTGCTGGCGTTGATGGGAGGCGGCTACCTCTCGCCCCACGCACCGCTCGCCGGCGTGATTGCGCACCTGCGCGCCGACCCGCTCATGGCGCACCTGCTCGGCTACGTCTTCGTTGCCATGCCCGGCTGGGTCCTCGTGGAGTTCCTG
>JANWXR010000712.1 GCA_025057205.1 Anaerolineales bacterium
GCACGAATTGAGTTAGTAACACGAATGGCCACGAATGGTAGCGAATGGGCACGAATTGAGTTAGTAACACGAATGGCCACGAATGGTAGCGAATGAGCACGAATTGAGTTAGTAACACGAATGGCCACGAATGGTAGCGAATGGGCACGAATTGAGTTAGTAACACGAATGGCCACGAATGGTAGCGAATGGGCACGAATTGAGTTAGTAACACGAATGGCCACGAATGGTAGCGAATGAGCACGAATTAGGGTAGCAACACGAATGGCCACGAATGGTAGCGAATGAGCACGAATTGAGTTAGCAACACGAATGGCCACGAATGATAGCGAATGAACACGAATTGAGTTAGTAACACGAATGGCCACGAATGGTAGCGAATGGGCACGAATTGAGTTACTGGAGTCTGGCAAATCACGGCTCGGACACAAGATATGGCGGTCAGGCAAGGCATCAAGCCGCCATATCTGGCACCAAAAGTTCCATTTGCCAAAGTCCAGT
>JANWXR010000713.1 GCA_025057205.1 Anaerolineales bacterium
CTTCGCTCAGCGTCCGCTCAGGGTGCGGCTGACAGGTTTTGCGTGCACACGCGCAAGACTACTTTTGGCGCAAAGTTTGCAACGGCGTTATAACAAAGCAATTTCGCCATGAGCCAATCTTCCGGTAGAATCGGATAAGCAGATAGAACTGTCGGTCATCCGCACGGAATAATATAGATGGATTTTCTGGACTCCGGCTTCACCAGCGCCTGGCACTTCCGCCCGCCTCAGGGGCTCCTCGGCTACGGCTTGCTCGCCGCCTATGTGTTTATTTTGGTGGGGGCGTTGGCATTGACGCGACGCGACTGGCTCAGCCTGCGTCCGCGTGGGTGGCTCGGCGTCCTGCTGCTGTCGGTGGCCGGCGGAGCGCTCTCCCAGCTTTTATTGCTACGTTTCTCGCTCGACCTCCCACCACCGCCTAATTTGCCTATCGAGCCGACCGACCCTTCCCTACCGCTGCTGGCGCTGGCGCCGGCCTTCCTTGCTGCCGGCACTTTAGGT
>JANWXR010000714.1 GCA_025057205.1 Anaerolineales bacterium
AAATCTTCACCGGCGACCCGGCGGTGCTGGTGGCGGGAGCGATTGTCATTCGCATGTCGGCGCTGCAACAGCCGGTGCTGGCCGCCTCGTTCGTCTTCTCCGGCGCGTTGCGCGGCGCCGGCGATACGCGCACGACGATGCTCATCACCATCACCGCCATCTGGGGCCTGCGTTTGCTGCTGGCGTACTTCTTCGGGATTGTTATGGGCTGGGGGCTGTTCGGCGCGTGGCTGGCCATCTGGTGCGATTTCGCCTTCCGCGCGACCATGTTCTACCTGCGCTTTCGCGGCGGCAAGTGGGAAGCGCTGCGGGTATGACCGTTCAGTCTTCAGTCTTTAGTCATGATTGAAGACTGATGACTGATGACTAATGATTTTCACTGCGCCGTGCGGCGACAAGGAAGAGCAGGCCGGCCAGGTTGGTAGCGGCGGCAGCGAAGAAGAAACTGCCGGCGCCGAGCGCATCGAAGGCCCAGCCGCCGAGCCCTGCGCCCAGAGCTG
>JANWXR010000715.1 GCA_025057205.1 Anaerolineales bacterium
GGCGGGCTGGAGCTGCTGCTGGAGCAGGTGCCCATCGCGCCCGGCTCCGCGCTGGCCGGCCGCACCCTCGGCGAGCTGCAACTGCGCACGCGCTTCGATGTGAACGTGCTCGCCTGCCGTACGCCGGACGGCGCGCTGCTCACCCGGCCCACCGGCAGCACCCGGCTCGAAGCCGGAATGGAGTTGATCGTCCTCGGCGCAGACCGGGCGCTGCAGGAGCTATTGAAACTGGCTCAACATCCCTCCGATTGAGAACACTATGCCCGACCCCCGCATCACCAAACTCGCGCAGGTGCTCGTCCACTATTCGCTGGAACTGAAGCCCGGACAGCAACTGCACCTCCGCACGCACCCGCTGGCCGAGCCGCTGGCACTGGCTGCCTTCGCCGAGGCCGTCAGGGCCGGCGCGCACGTCTTCATCAGCAATGCGCTGCCCGGCGCGGAAGCCCTGTTCTTCAAGCACGCCTCCGACGAACAGCTGGACTACATCTCGCCCGTCC
>JANWXR010000071.1 GCA_025057205.1 Anaerolineales bacterium
GACGTGCAGCGGCTGGTGGAGAGTCTCAAGACCACTTCGAACTTTGCCGTGGGGCAGGAACGCGAGATCGAAGTTGTGGTCAACTTGCAGCCGGATGAGCCGGGCGAGGGCGCGGAGGCGGCGCTGTTCGAGGCGCAGACCGGCGCGCTGGCCTGGGCCTTGCGCGACTTCGTGAACGTGCGCTTCGTCTCCGGCCTGGATGCGCGGGTGAACGCGCCGGTCGTCATCACGGGTGCGGATGAGCAGGACCCCACCCTCGGCTCGGCCTACGTCGGCCAGGCCTTTACGTTGTATCGGATTTGGCGGCCCGAAAACCTGCTGGAGGGCGAGCAGCTGCGCTGGCTACTCAACCGCAACGCGCCTACCGAGAGCCAGCGCGTCGTCCTTTGGGTGCGACAGGACATCCAGCAGTTGCAAACCGTCCAAACGCCGTAGTCATCAGTCTTCAGTCATCAGTCATCAGTCTTCAATCACCTTGCCCCCTCTCCCCTCCATCATCGCCATTGACGGCCCGGTGGCCTCGGGCAAGTCGTCCATCGGGCGACGGCTGGCCGAGCGCCTCGGCTACCTGTTCTTTGACACCGGGCTGATGTACCGCGCCGTGACCTATCTGGCGCTGCGCGACCACGTGCCACTGGATGACGACGAAGCCGTGGCGCTGTACGCACTGCGCACGCACGTGGACATACGTCCGCCGACGGTGGACGACGGTCGCGACTGCACCGTGCTGGCCGAGGGCGACGAGGACATCACCTGGGAGCTGCGCTCGAAGGAGGTGGAGGACAACGTCTCGCGCGTGGCCGCCATTCCCGAGGTGCGCCGCATCCTGACAAGCCGGATGCGTCAGGTAGGGCTACGCGGGCGCATCGTGATGGTGGGTCGCGATGTAGGCAGCGTCATCGTGCCGGAAGCCGATTTCAAAATCTTCCTCACGGCCTCGGTGGAAGCGCGCGCCCGGCGCCGCTTCGAGGAGACGCAGGCGCGCGGCGAGAACCGCAGCTACGAGGAAATCCTCGCCAACCTGCGCGAGCGCGACCGGATTGACTCGTCGCGCCAGACCGCGCCGCTGCGTCGCGCCCCGGATGCCTACCTGCTGGATACCACCGTCCTGGACATCGCCGGCGTGGTGGCCACCATCGAGCGCCTGATTGCCGATTACACGAAGTGACTGCACTGAAAAATCATTTGAACCGCGAAGAACGCTAAGAAGACGCTAAGAAAGACAAAAGCGAATCCTTTTAGGACTTACGCAGTTGGCGGGGGTTGCCGCCATATCTGGCGGACTTCCGGCGGGCATGACCGCCACATATGTGGCAGCACCGGTGCAACTGCGTAACTCCTATCCTTTATGCTCTTGGCGGTGAGATTGTAGCTCTTACGGTGAAACAGATGAGTCCACTATAAAAAGGATGTTTCACCGCTGAGATCGCAGAGCGCGCGGAGAAACATTCAAGGCAGAACTCTGCGCTCCGCGTTCTACGTGATGCGTTTTTTCAGTGCGCTCACGAAGTGAGTTGATTGCAAAAACGAACCACAGAGCGCGCTGAGGCGGAAGGGTTATTTGCGCCACTGGTTGGCGCGGATGTTTTTCGCCGCCAACCGGGCCGTCTCGACCACGCGCCTGGCGCGCGTCTCCGGCGTCTTGGCGTTAGCGATCCACTCGAGGATGCTGCGTTTGGCGGAGCGTGGGAAGGCGGCGAAGTACTCTTGCGCCTTGGGGTTAGCCGCCAGCGCTTTCTCCAGGTCGGGCGGAATCTCCAGCGCCTCGATCGCGTCGAGCGCCGTCCACGAACCGTCGCGCTTGGCCGCCTCAACCTTGGCGAGGCCTGCCGGCGCCATCTTCCCGGCAGCGATCATCTTCTCGACGCGCTCCTTGTTCGCCTTCGACCAGCCCGTGCCGGGCTTGCGCGGCGCAAACCAGAGCATCGAGCGTTCCTCGTCGAGCTTTTTGGGCTTGCTGTCAATCCAGCCGAAGCACAGCGCCTCTTCCACCGCTTCGTCATACTCGAAGCGTGGTTTACCGGTGCCCTTTTTGTAGCTGATGAGCCAAACGCCTTCGGCGCGCGCGTGATTGCGCTCCAGCCATTCGCGCCACTCGGCGCGGCTCTTGGGATGCACGGAGTTGGGGGGCGGCTTGGCCATGCGGAAAGTATATCAAAGCCACCATGCCTCTCCGTTCCGCCGGGCGGTGTGCGTGGCCAAACAAAACCGCCGGAGCAGCAGGCCCGCTCCGGCGGTTGATGTCGTGCAAGATGATGCTTACGGGATGGTCAGCAGGTAGGCGATGATGTCGGCCATGTCCTGCTTGAGCAGCGTCTCGCCGTAGTTCATGGGCATGGAGGAGGGGCCGCCAGGCTGCCAAGTTGCGCCTTGTCCGGGCGGGGTGATGTAGACGTTCGGGTTGACGATGCTCTCGAACAGGTATTGCTCGACGGTGGTTGCTTTGCCGGTGTAGCCCGGGTCTTTGATGCGTTCGGCGGCATGTTGGGCGACGTTCTTGCCATCGGCCGACTTGGCCGACTCCCACGCCGGGCCGAGTACGTTTGCGCCGGCGACGTGACAGGCCTGGCAGGCCGCTACCAGCGTTGCACCGCGGGCAGCGTCACCGGGAGGCAGCTCGATGGTGATGTCGGTGCCTGCCGCATTCGGGTTGGGCGTGGGCGTAGCGGATGGGATGCGCCCAGAGGCATCTTTATACTGCTCGCCCCAGTTCTGGATAAAGAGCACCAGCGCCTCCACCTGGTCGGGGCGGAGCGGCCCGCCATACTGCTGGCCCCAGGCCGGCATGCGCTGCAGCGAATTGGCGAAGGCTGCCGAGGCGCGTGGGCGCCCAGCGTTAATGGCGCCGCGCAAGAAGGCGTCCAGCGTGCCCTGCCAGCCGATCTCCTTGAGGCGTTGGCCATTGAAGAGATCAATCGTGCTAAGCGCCGGGCCGATGCCTCCCTCGCCGCGCGTGCCGTGGCAGCTGGCGCAGTTGGATTCATACAAAGCTGCGCCGGTCTCGATCTGCCGTGAGGTGTAGGCCCGTTCAAAGCTGGCCATGCGGTCTTGTTCTGTGACCGCCACGTAGCCGAGGACGATCATCGTCACCACTAAGCTGAAGGTTCCAAGCAAAACACGCCAAACCATTGCTTACTCCTGAGCAAATCCGGTCAGGTCTGCGGCGTTTCGCTACGGCCCCTGCCGGTAGTTCGAGTGGCGGTGCAGGTAAATCGTCTGACAGAACTCGTTCTGGCTGCCGGGTGCGCAGATGTTCTCGCCCGGCCCTTCGGCCCAGATGATGCGGAAGGTGACGCGCTTAAGGTCGGTCTGCCAGTTCTCGATGATAATGAAGCCCTTTCCGTTGGGCAGCGCGCCCTCTTCAGGCCTCAGGCCCTGCTTGGCCTTTTTGTCTGCCAGCTCAAGCTCTTCCTGCATCATGTGCAGGATATTGCGCAGTGAAGCGGTCGGCGCGCGCTCCCAGTTCTCCGCCGCATAGACCACCCGCCCGGTAGGATTGTCCGGCGTGATTGCCGCCGTGCGGAGATCATCGAAGGGGGACTGGCGGAACGGCCCGGGGTGGGTCTGCGGAATCAGCTCGGCCACGATCTCCTGGTCAATCGAGCTTTGCACTTTGTACTTGGGCGTGCCCATGAAGGAGAGGATGGCCAGCGCCGCCACCGCCAGCAGGCCAAGACTCAGGCCAACACGCCGATCGCCGTAGCGTCGGCTCGGGCCGACTTCAAGGTAGGGCAGAACGAACAGGATGCCGAAGGCGACGCCGGGCATGATGATGCCCCAGATGAACTTGTCGCCGATTTTCAGCATGCCCTGAATCCAGAGGAAATACCAGGGGGCGGTGGTGTGCAGTGGCGTCACCAGCGGGTCGGCGTGTGGCTCCAGCGGAGCGTGGTAGAAAAACACGGCGGCGATGGTCATGCCCGCCGTTACCAGGCAGAAGAGCATCAGCTCACGGGTGAGGATGTCGGGCATGAAGTACACGCGCTGGTCCATCGGCACGCGCTTGGCCGTGTCCTCGCCTACCGGCTCCACCTCCGGCGGCAGGCCATGCCCATGCAGCACCACCTTGTAGTAATGTACGCCGGTGAAGATGATACCGATGAGAGGCAGCAGCAGAACATGGATCAGATACCAGCGCAGCAGGCCGTTCTCGTTGAACTGCGGGCCGCCGCGCACAATCAGGTTGATGAAGTCACCGACGACCTGTGGCTGAATAGCCTCCACCATCGAAGCGCCGATGGTTACCGCCCACAGCGCCAGCTGATCCCACGGCAGCAAGTAGCCGGAGAAGGAGAGCAGCAGCGTCACCAGCAATAGGATAACGCCGGTGAACCAGGTAAACTGGCGCGGCTTCTTGTAGCTGCCGGTGATGAAGGTGCGGAACATGTGAAGCACCACCACAATCACCATCATCTCTGCGCCGAGTTTATGCAGGTCGCGCATCAGCCGGCCAAACGGCACATTGCTCAGGATGTTGAGCATGTTCTCATAAGCCACCAGCGGCGAGGGGGTATAGAAGACCATCAGGAACAGGCCGGTGATGATCTCGAAAGCAAAGAAGTACGTAGAGAGCCAGCCCATCCGGAAGGACGGATAAATGCCCGACGTCAGTACATGGTAGTAGGTGGGCCGCATGTGCAGCCAAAAGCCCTCAGCGTGCGGGCGGACGCGTGGGTTGGGCTTGGGTGCCGGGTCACCGCGCAGCATCGAGCGGATGTCCTCGATGTCCATACCGGCGGTGATGCGCTCTACCACTTCGTTGATCTTAAAGAGCAGCGCCGGGCCGAGACCCTTCGTCCTGACGTCGTCAAGAAATGGGCTGTGAAACTTCCAGACGGCCATAAATCAGAGTCTCCTCGGGTTTATGCGGGATACCACTTTGACATGCCGCGATCGGCGTGGGCTCAGGCATTGGCTTCGCGCGGGTTGGGGTTGCTGGCGCCGTTGATGCGCTGGCCGGTGTCAACGCGCAGTTTCACCGCGCCCTGGATGTTGAGCGTCCGCGCCTCGCCGTTGACCAGCGGCGTCTGCCGGTTGACCTCGTCAATCACCCTGCCGTCTGCATCTACTGCCTGAACGGCAAAGACGTCAAGGTTGCGGTTGGCCGGGCCGGCGATGGCCGTGCCGCTGGCCAAATACTTGGAGCCGTGACACGGGCATTCAAATCGGTTGTTGGTGGGAATCCAGGAATACAAGCAGCCCAGGTGGACGCAGATCATGTAGAGGGCGCGCACGCCGGGCGCCGGGCGCCACTCGGCGGGCTGGCGCGGGTCGTTGCGTATGCCGTCGCCGATGTTCACCAGCCAAAAACGCCCGCCGGAGAAGGGCTTTGGCCCGGCGTCCACCGGTGGCAGCTCGGAGATGTCAATTTCAAAGATGCCGCCGAATGTTCCGGCTTTGAAGCGCGGGTAGGCAAACCAGAGCAAAGCCGCGCCTGTTTGCAGGCCGACCAGCGCCATTGAGGCAAACCAGATGTAATACAGGAACTCGCGCCGCGTCATGGGCGAGATGACGGCTTGAGGCGTGGCAGTCGCTTGGGTGGCTGTCGCAGCCATAGTTAAGACAATCTCCTCATTGAAGGGGGAGTTACCCAACAGGGAATTGCGCAGACTCTCATAAGCTATTTCAAGGCGACCGCTGAAGAATGCCACGAAATACTCAATAAATTTTGGGTTGTTACGGTCAACCTCCTTGAAACCCGCCAAGAGCCTTGTGCAGATTTTATCACAGTGCTGTATCCCCGCTCTATAGAAATCCTATATGGCGTTTATGCAGAATCCCGAGCAGCCTAAAGCCGGGGTCTAGCTCAAACGCGCCTAACACCAACTGCCAAAGGAGCACCGGCAGCGCCGGCAGGCCGAGCAGTAACACCCAGCCTGCGCCGGTGAGCCACAGGCCCAGGCCGCCGGCGGCGGTCAGCGTGGCATAGGCGGCCAACCGGAACAGCGCAGGCATGCGCTCCTCCCGCAGGCCGCCATCGTGCCAGCACCTTCACCCGGATGGTCAGCGGCTGAGGGGCGAGGAAAGCGCCAAGCGAGGCCAGCACCAACCAGAAGAGCGCAGGCGCAAACCCGCCGCCGATTGCCGCGCCGACGATGAGTGGCCCGTCCCACATCACCCAAGCGCCGTGCTGTTGCAGCAGAGCGATGTGTTCGTGGAGCAGTACCGGACGATGAAGGAGAGTGAGCTAAAGTCACAGGTCTGCCTCAAGCCTATCTGCGTGGACGTTTGTGCTTTTTGGATTTCTTCCTGGCCCTGGCCGCTTCTTTCGCCGCGCGCTTCGCTTCCAGCGCGGCATTCCATTGCCGGACGGGGTCCGAAGCGGCCCGAAGTTCCATGCTCTTGAAGAATTGCGCCGCGTAGTTCGGTCTGGGCGTGTCTCGCTGAGACTTCAAGCCGAGGCTGATCTGTACGTCTTCCCAATCGCCGGCTATGGAGATATCTATCGCCTGTGCAGCGAAGGCGCTCTCCATCACCGGCGCAGCTTCCACGGCTTGCAAGTCCAGAAGATGGGAGAGCACGAAGGCGTTGAGCGTTGGGCCGTTTTCGTGGAATTTCTCCAATTGAGCGGTCAGGGCAGCGACACACTCGCTGCGCGCTTCGGGATGCCGTTCGCTAATTGCGGCCAATCCGCTCGCTGCCGCGACTCGCGCCCACAGGCCATGCGTTGTGTCCTCGAGATATCGCCGGAGAGGCGTGATAGCCGCCGGCCCAATCTCCCCGAACACCTCCGGCAATAGCTCGCTAGACCAGTCATCATCATGCTCGTCTATGTAGCGCAGGCAGGAGAGCAAGGCGTCAATCGCCCCTTCGGCGCGCAGCTGGCCGAGTGCCAGCCAGGCATGCACCGGCGCATAGGTCTCGATTTCGACTTCGCTTTGCCAGTTGAGGTACTCATCCGTTGCCAGGCGCATCAGGTCAGGGATGTGGGACTCATCGAGGCCTAGCGCGCGATAATCAAGGCGCTCCTTGGCCGGCCGGCCAAGCTGGAGCAATTTCGAGACAGGCTGTGGGTAATTAGAGGTGGCCATAGTTCGGGTTTAGAGCGGTTTCCAGATTGAGTTACGGCAAGGCATGCAAAATTCGACCTGTTTTCAGTGAGTTTCTACTACGGAACCGTAAATCCATCGGGAATTCTCTCTAGATGATTCGAAGTCGCCTTCGCCTCGCAGCTATTCGATAAACTTCACATTAGAGCGCAACCGCTATGAGTACGGATGTTGTGGCTATCGAAATACTGTCATGTGGCAATATGTGACGGATCATGCTTGTTGTGAAGTGCGTCTGTTCATTATACCCGCTGTGAAAATTGTAAAACACACAGGCCGAAAATTCTTTTTGACATAGCCTCCGTTTTCGCTAGACTCTCGGTAACCCACTTAGGAGAAAACAACATGCATTCCCACGAAAAAATCGCCGCCGTTGAAAAGATCATCAAAGATGCCGGCATCCGGTTCATCAATCTGCAATTCACCGACATTATGGGCGTGGTGAAGAGCGTGGGCCTGCCCACCGAGATGTGGGCCGACGTGCTCGACCACGGCATGTGGTTCGATGGCTCATCCGTGCAGGGCTTCGCACGCATCGCCGAGAGCGATATGCTGCTGCACCCCGACCTCGACACCTTTGCCGTCATCCCCTGGGACACCGATGTGCCGACGGCGCGCGTCATCTGCGACGCCTATCTGCCCACCGGCGAACCGTTCGAGGGCGACCCGCGCCGGGTGCTCAAGCGCGCCCTGGCGGAGGCCAAAAAGATGGGCTTCGATTACTACACCGGCCCGGAGCTGGAGTTCTTCCTCTTCAAGCCACACGCTGACGGCTCGCTCATGCCGCTGACGCCGCATGACCAGGCCGGTTACTTCGACGTGAGCACCGACCTGGCGCACTCGGTGCGCCGGCAGATGGTGACCGCGCTCGGCTCGTTCGGCATCCGCGTCGAGGCGCTGCACCACGAGGTCGCCGTCGGCCAGCACGAGATTGACTTTAAGTACGACAACGCCCTGCGCACTGCTGATAACGCTGTGACGCTGCGCCTGACGCTCAAAGCCATCGCCCAGAAGAACGGCCTGTACTGCACCTTCATGCCCAAGCCGGTGGCCGGCATCAACGGCAGCGGCATGCACACGCACCAGAGCCTGTGGCGGGATGGCAAGAACGCCTTCGCCGACGGCGACGACGAGTACGGCCTGAGTCCGATAGCCAAACACTTCATCGCCGGGCAGCTCAAACACGCGCGCGCCATCTCCGCCGTCATCGCGCCGCTGGTCAACAGCTACAAGCGGCTGGTTCCCGGCTACGAGGCGCCGGTGTACATCAGCTGGGCACGCATCAACCGCTCGGCCCTGATCCGCATCCCCAAAGTCAGCCCGGGCCGCGTGGCGACGGCGACGCGCATCGAGCTGCGCTGCCCCGACCCGAGCGCCAACCCCTACCTGGCCTTTGCCGTGATGCTGATGGCCGGCCTCGACGGCGTGCAGCACAAGCTGCCCGCGCCCCCGCCCAACGAAGAAGACCTCTACCATCTGGACGAAGCGCGTCAAAAGTCGCTGACGGCCATGCCCGGCTCGTTGGGGGAGGCGATTGAAGAGTTGAAGAAGAGCGAACTGGTGCGCCGCACCTTCGGCGACCATCTCTTCGAGCGTTACCTCGAAGGCCGCATCCAGGAGTGGAATGAGTACCGCCTGAGCGTTAGCCAGTGGGAGCTGGAGCGGTATCTGCCGATTTATTAGGCCGGAAGTAACTACTTAGCCTTTCGATCGATCCGCAGGCTACTGTAAAGAAGTCTGAACCACAAAGAACGCGCGAAGGAAAACAGGGGCGAATCCTTCGCGCCTTTCGCCTGCGCCCTTCGCCGCTTCACGGTGAGATTGTAGTTTTTGCAGCGGGGTCATCCGTGATCATCTGCGACATCTGGGGATTCTCCCGCCTATCGGCGATGATAGACTGAGCAGCTATCGCCAGAGGTCGGCGAAGGTCTTGCCCTGCAAATAATCCGGGAAGGTGTGGATGGCGGTGATCTGAAGGAAGCAGCGACCGGGAAACTTCTCCACAGCCGGCGCACGCCGTTCTCGCGCAGCAGCGAGAAAAACGTCTCGGCGCGTTTGCGGGTTAAGCTTGATGGTGAAGAGCTTCATATCAGAAAAGGGGCGGTTGCTCGGCGGACGGCTCATCCACGCTGGTGTGCAGCGAAGCGGCGTTGAAGACGTGGCCGTCGCCGCGGATGTGTAGGACGGTGACTTCGGGATGTTCGCGCAACAGATATTTGGCGATGAGGTGGTGACGATGGCACCGGGCGGGGT
>JANWXR010000072.1 GCA_025057205.1 Anaerolineales bacterium
CCGCCTTCGCCAAGGCGCATCAGGCGGCCATGGCCGACGCTGACTTCCGCTACCAGTTCCGCCTCAACGAGTGGGAAGAAGAGCTGGTGCACATCCACCCGGGCTTTGCCGCCACCAGCCCGACGGCGCGCATGGACACCTTCTTCGACGAGGCCGACGCGCTCTGGCTGACCGAGTACAACGCCGAGACGCCGGCAGCGGTGGCCTACAACGACGTGCTCAGCGAGGTGTTCCTGGCGCTGCCGGTAATGCGCGAGTTCGAGAAGACCTATGAAGTGCGCCCGCTGCCGGGCCGCCACCACGTGCTCCACGTGCTGCTCGATTGCTACCGGCAGTGGGGCGGCAATGACAAGCCGCGCCTCGCCATCCTCGACTGGCACGAAGTTCCAACCTATGGCGAGTTCGTCCTCTTCCGCGATTACTTCCACGAACACGGCCACGAGTGCATCATCGCCGACCCGCGCGACGTGACCTACGAGAACGGCAAGCTGTACGCCGGTGGCTTCCCCGTCAACCTCATCTATAAGCGCGTGCTCCTCAGCGAGCTGGTGGCGCGCGGCGGGCTGGAGCACCCCGTCATCCGCGCTGTGCGAGATCGGGCCGTGTGCATGGTCAACCCGTTCGTCTGCAAGGTGCTGCACAAGAAGGCCAGCCTGGCCGTGCTCAGCGACGAGGCCAATGCCCACCTCTTCACCGCCGAAGAGCGCGCCGCCATCGAGCGCCACATCCCCTGGACGCGCCTGGTGACCGAGCGCAAGACAGTGTACCAGGGACAGACCGTTGACCTGCTGCCGTTCCTCTCCCAGAACAAGAACGACTTCGTTATCAAGCCTAACGATGAGTACGGCGGCAAGGGCATCGTGCTCGGCTGGGAGGTGGATCAATCGCAATGGGACGCCGCGCTACGACAAGCCCTGTCGGAGCCTAGTATCGTGCAGAAGCGCGTGCCGCTACCCAAATTCCCCTACGCCAGCTACATCGAGGGCCGCGTAGAGATTTATGACCGGATGCTCGACACCAACCCCTACATCTGGTACGGCGCTTACGTGTCCGGCTGCCTCACCCGGCTCTCCACCGTCTCGCTGCTCAACGTCACCGCTGGCGGCGGCTCGACCGTGCCGACCTTCGTCGTGGATAGGCGCCTCTGACTTGCTCGACTCACAACACTAGTTATCCTGTTCAGGAGACCCTATGCTCACCCGCCCCTCGCTCAGCATTGGGATCGAAGAAGAGTATCAGATTATTGACCCGGAGACGCGCGAGCTGAAATCGTATATCACCGAGATGCTGGCCGCGGGGAAGATGGTGATGGCCGAGCAGATCAAAGCCGAGCTGCACCAGTCCATCGTCGAAGTCGGCACCAAGGTCTGCCGGACGCCCGCCGAGGCGCGCGAGGAGTTGATTCGGCTGCGCCGCGGCGTGATGGAGCTGGCGGCGCGCAAGGGCCTGAAGATCGCCGCCGCCGGCACGCACCCGTTCTCCAACTGGATGGAGCAGCCGATCACGCCCTTTGAGCGCTACGCCGGCGTGAAGCAGGACATGCAGATGCTTGCCCAGCAACTGCTCATCTTCGGCACGCACGTCCACATCGGCATCGAGGACCCGGAGTTCATGATTGACGCTATGAACGTGGTGCGCTACCTGCTGCCGCACGTGCTCTGCCTCTCGACCAGCTCACCGTTCTGGGTGGGGCAGGATACGGGCCTGAAGAGCTATCGCAGCATCATCTTCCGCAACTTCCCGCGCACCGGCATCCCGCCTATCCTCAGTTCGCGCGCCGAGTTCGAGCAGCTCAAGACTTCGCTGGTACGTACCGGCTGCATCCCGGACGGCACCAAGATCTGGTGGGACGTGCGCCCCAACCATAACTACCCCACGCTGGAGTTCCGCATCTGCGACGTGTGCACGCGCGTGGACGAGGCCATTTGCATCGCGGCCATCTTCCAGGCGCTGATTTACAAGATGTGGAAGCTGCGCACCGACAACATGACCTTCCGCGTCTACCCGACGGCGATGATTGATGAGAACAAATGGCGGGCGGTGCGCTACGGGCTGGACGGCAACCTAATTGACTGGGGCAAGCAGGAGCAGAAGCCGGCGCGCGAGCTGATCCGCGAGATGATCGAGTGGTTCATCGGCGACGTGATGGACGAGTTGGGCAGCCGCCGCGAAATCGAGTACGCCTACCGCATCATGGAGGAGGGCACCAGCGCCGACCGGCAGCTGGCCACCTTCAGGCGCACCGGCAGCCTGCGCGCCGTGGTGGATCAATTGATCCGGGAAACGGAGGAAGGCGTCCTCGCGTGAGCGGATGAACCGGCGAAAGGATGACCGCGCGTGCGTTCGCTCCATAGCCGGTTTACCTTGTCCCCCGCTCAGTTGCGCAGCTAAAACCCTATGTCCCCACAGCCGCTCACCTTCCTCTGCCTCGCCAGCTTTGTCAAGGGCGGGCCGTTTATGCAGGCGCTCAAAGAGGCGGGCCATCGCGTCATCCTGCTCACCCGTGAAAAGCACGCCGGCGATGAAGCCTGGCCGCGGGAGAGCATTGACCACATCGTCGCGCTGCCGGATTTGCACAAACAGCCGGACATCACCTACGCGGTGAGCTACATGACGCGCGGCTGGAAGATTGACGCCATCGAGGCGCTGGACGACTTCGACGTAGAGACGGCCGCCGACCTGCGCGAGCATCTGCGCCTGCCGGGGCTGGGCAGCTCGCTGGCGCGCCACTTCCGCGACAAGCTGGCGATGCGCCAGGTCGCCCACGCGCAGGGCGTCCGCGTGCCGCCGTTCTCGCACGTCTTTAACTACGACGACCTGCGCGACTTCATGGCGCGTGTCCCGCCGCCCTGGTTGCTCAAGCCGCGCTCGCAGGCCAGCAGCATGGGCATCCGCCGCCTGCACGACTCTGAGCAATTCTGGCGCACACTGGACGAGTTGGGCGATGAGCAGTCGTTTTACGTGCTGGAGCAGTACCTGCCCGGCGAGGTCTTTCACGTGGACTCGCTGGTGAAGGACGGCGAGGTCATCTTCGCTGCCGCCAGCGGCTACAGCCGCCCGCCGCTCAACGTGTATCAGGACGGTGGCGTCTTCGTCAGCCGCACCCTTGACCGCACAGATGCATTGACGCAGGAGCTGCTGGCCGCCAACCGGCAGGCCATCCGCGCCCTCGGCCTGCCGCGCGGCGCCACCCACTGTGAGTTCCTCAAGGCGCATGCGGATGGGCAACTGTACTTTCTGGAGTGCGCGGCGCGTGTTGGTGGCGCCAACATCGCGGACGTGGTGGAGCACGCCACCGGAATCAACCTGTGGCGCGAATGGGCGCGGATCGAGGCCGCCCACCTTCTGTTGGAGCCTTATACGTTGCCGCCCGTGCGCGATGGCCATGCCGGCATCGTGCTCTGTCTGGCGCGGCAGGAGTGGCCGGACACCTCCGGCTACACCGACCCCGAGGTTGTGCAGTGCGTGCACAAGGCCTGGCATGCCGGCCTGATTGTTGCCTCGCCCAGCGCCGCGCGCGTGCGTGCGCTCACCGACGCCTACGCCGAACGCTTCAGCCACGAGTTCTTAGCCATCGCCTCGCCCAAGGAGTCGGTCAAGCAAATGATGTAGGGGGAATCACTGAACGCACAGATGGGGCTGAAGTCACTGAAGCTCGAAACGTTCAGGCATCTCTCAGCACTTTCAGTGCATTCAGTATGTCAGTGGTTCCGGGGGCCGTTGAACCACTGAAGGCACTGATGAGGCTGAGCACGCTGGAGTTCGGAATATGCCTAGGCGCCCTCAGCGCGCTCAGCGTTTCAGCGATTCTGGGAGCCGTTGATAGGGGCTGAGCACGCTGAAGCTCGGAATACTCAGGCACTCTTCAGCGCGCTCAGCGTCTCGCCTCGGCCCTGCGCCCGTTCAAAAACCAATCGGCGTAGAGCCGCAGGTATCGCCTCGGGCCTCAGTTGTCTCGCAGGAGTTGCTGTTGAGCCTGGGCCTTGAGCAGGGTCACGAGGCGTAGCTAATCCGCCGCCAGCGCCGCCCTGCGATACTCCCCAAAGGCGTTGATTGCTTCTAGCGATTGATGGCGGAAGTAGGTGTTGTACAGCTCGGCGTAGTGGCCGCCCTGCGCCAGCAGCGCGTTGTGGTTGCCCTCTTCGATAATGTGCCCCCTCCGCAGCACCACGATGCGGTCGGCGCTCTTCACCGTCGAGAGCCGGTGGGCGATGATAATGCCTGTGCCGAGCGAAGTCGAGGTAGCCATGCTGCGGTGCAGGAGTAGGTCGAGCGCTTGCTGGATCTGTTCCTCGGTGAACGGGTCTACGCTGGCGGTGGCCTCGTCCAGGATGAAGATGGCCGGGCGCTGCACCAGCACGCGCATCAGCGCCACCAGCTGCCGCTGCCCCAGCGAGAGCTTCGCCCCGCGCTGGCCGACCTCGGTGTGCAGGCCGTTCGGCAGCGCCTCGAGCCACTCGCCCCCACCGATCTGCCGCGCCAGTCTCTCAATCTCCACCTCGCTCACTTCCGGACTCGCATAGCGGATGTTGTCCATCACCGTGCCCGTGAACAGGAACGGGACCTGCGAGACGATGCCGAGCTGCCGGCGGTACGCATGCAGGTCGAGGCTGCGGATATCGTGCCCGTCAATCAGCAAACGCCCGCTCTGAAACTCGTAGAAGCGCGCAATCAGCTTGGCAACGGAGCTTTTGCCCGCGCCGGTGTGCCCCACCAGCGCCACCGTCTCGCCGGGGCGGATGTGCAGCGAGAAGTCCGTGAGCACCACTTCCTTGCTCGTGTAACGGAAGTTCAACCGGTCGAACTCGATTTCGCCGCGCAGCTTCTCCAATCTCAAACTTCCCGCCTGCTTCACCTTCGGCTCGGCGTCCATCAGGGCGAAGACGCGCTCGGCGGCGCTCAGGCCGGCTTGCACCTGCGCCCAGAACGAGGCCACGTTGAGGAACGGGAAGAAGAACCGCTCCACCGCCTGGATGAACAGGTACCACGCCCCCGCCGTCAGCGCCCCGCGCGCCACCTCCACCCCGCCGAGATACACGAGCACCGCTGTGGACGCGCCCGCCACCACCCACAGCGTCGGGAAGACGGCGGCCAGCACGAAGCCGCGCCGCACGTTGATGCGGTACGACTGCCGGTTGACCTGACGGAACTCGTCATAGACCGTGGCCTCCTGCCGGAAGTTCTTGGCGACGGCGATGCCGGAGACCGTCTCCTGGATGGCGGCGTTGACGTTGGCCATAGCCCGTGTGCCCTGCCGCGTAACATAGCGCGCCAAACGCCGATAACCGGCGGCGATGAGGATGACGGGCAGCGTGGTCAACCAGAGCACAATCGTCAACGACGCGCTGGTCTGCCACAGGATGAAGGTGAGGATGAACACGGCCAGGAACTGGCTGAAGGTGTCCGCCACCAGCACGGTGACGTTGGCGAACTCCTGCGTGTCCGAGGTGATTCGGCTGACGATGCGGCCCGAACTGTACTCGTCATAGAAGCTCAGGTCGTGGGCGATGGCGGCGCGGAAGGCGTCGCTGCGCAACCTGCCGATTAAGTCGCCGGTGACGCGCGCAACGGTGCGCCGTTGGAGGTAGTTGACCGCAAAAAAGGCGCTATTGGTGAGCAGCACTGCTACGAACAGCAGCAGGATGGTGTTCGTCCCCGGCATGGCTGCGAGCGTGTTGACGGCCTGCGCGATGATGACCGGCAGCGCAGCGTCCAGCCCGGCCATGGCCAGGAAGGTGACAGCGACCATGGCGACGGCGCGCCGGTGCGGGGCAAAGTAGCGGGCCATCCGCCTCACCAGCGTCAGGTCGTTGTACTGGCGATCGTACTTTTCGGCGTCCAGGCTTTCGAAGAATGCCATGATGATTTCGGTGGTAGAGACGCGCCGCCGTAGAGACGCGCCGCCGTGGAGACGCGCCGCCGTAGAGACGCGCCGCCGTAGAGACGCGCCGCCGTAGAGACGCGCCGCCGTGGAGACGCGCCGCAGCGCGTCTCTACGTGTACCGCGCAAAGATGCGGCGATAGGCTTCGCTCGTCTGCATTAACTCGTCGTGCGTACCGCAGGCGGCCAGACGGCCTCCGCGCAGGACGAGGATTTTGTCCGCCCAGCGGATTTGCGAGAGGCGATGCGTGATGATGAAGGTGGTGCGCCCCGCCGCCGCGCGGAAGATGGCGCGCTGAATCTGGTCTTCGGTAGCGCTGTCAATGGCGCTGGTCGAGTCATCAAGGATGAGGATGCGCGGGTCGGTGAGGAAGGCGCGGGCGAGGGCCAGACGCTGGCGCTGGCCGCCGGAGAGCGTCACCCCGCGCTCGCCGATCACCGTCTCGTATCCTTTCTCGAACGACAGGATGAAGTCGTGCGCCTGCGCCGCGCGGGCCGCCTCTTCGATCTCGGCCTGCGTCGCCCCCGGCTTGCCGAAGGCGATGTTCTCGGCGATGGTGCGCGAGAACAGGAAGATGTCCTGCTCGATGATGCTGATTTGCTGGCGCAGCGCCTCCAGGTTCCAATCGCGCACGTCCACGCCGTCCACGCACACGCTGCCGCCGGTCACGTCGTAGGTGCGGTTGATGAGCCGGATGAGGCTGGTCTTGCCCGCGCCGGTCTGCCCGACGATGGCCACCGTCTGGCCGGGCTGCACATCGAAGGTCAGGTCGGTGAGTGTGGCCTCGTGGCCGGGGTAGGCAAATGAGACGCCCTCAAAATTGACCGCGCCGCGGATGGTCCCGGCATAGCCCGTAGGGTTGTGATCTAGCTCGGTCTCGGTGTTGATCAGTTCGAGGATACGCCGCCCGCCAGCCAACCCCGATGAGATTTGCGAGAAGGCCGTCAGCGAGATGAAGGTGGGGAAACCGAACAGCAGCAGCAGGAAGTTGAAGGAGACGACCTGCCCGCTGTTGATTTGCCCGGCCTGAAAGAGCAGCATGGAGTGCAACAGGCCGAAGGCGATGGCCAGGCCGAGAAAGAGGAACGGCAGATAGCGCGCCTCGATCTGGCCCTGGCGCACGTAGGCGTCGCGCCAGGCGCGCACGTCGCCCTCGAAGCGCTCCACCGCCTCCGCTTCGCGCGCCGCGCCCTTCACCGTCTCCACACCTTCCAGCGCTTCCTCCAGCCCGGCGTTCAGGCGACCGAAGCTGGCGCGCACGCGCTCGGTGACCGGGTTCAGCTCGTTCATGTAACGCCGGATGGCCAGCACGAAGCTGACGACGAAGGCCAGCGGCACGGCGAGCAGCTGCGGGTGGATGGTCGGCGCGAGGAAGAGCGGCATGAGCAGAAAGTTCGACGAGCCGATGACGAGGTTGAGGCCGGGGTTGAACATCAGGTTCAGCTCGCGTACGTCGTTGGTGGCGCGGGCCATAATCTCGCCGACGGGGCGGAGCATGTGGAAGGTCATGCTCTTGCCGAGCAGGCTGGCGTACAGCTCGGCGCGGGCGTCGCGCTCCAGCCGCTGTCCGATCAGCTCCGCACTGAAGTTGCGGCCCAGCTGCCAGATAGCGCGGACGGTCTGCGAAGCGGAGATGCCGACCGCCGCCCAGAACAGGGCCTGAAAGTCCGGCCGCGGCGCGGCGATGAGGTTGAAGGCGACGCCGACCAGCGTGGGGATGGCGGCGGCCAGCGCGGCATTGACGAACGCGCCGGAGAAGAAGGTGACCAGCGCCCACTTGTGCCGCAGCGCGTGCGAGAGCACCCAGGCCGTCGGCGAGCGCCGGTCGCCGGGCACGACATCGGAGACGGTAAATTCAGAAAGGGCCATGAGGGAGATTGGAGACTAGAGATTAGAGAGGTCAACCTCTAATCTCCAATCTCTATTCGGCGAGGCGGATGAAGTAGCGGTGAAAGCGGTCGTCGCGCGTCAGCTCAGGATGGAATGAGGTAGCGAGCAGCTTGCCCTGCTGCGCGGCGACGATGCGGCCATCCGGCAGGGTCGCCAGTGGCTGCACGCTCGGGCCGAGGCGCTCGATGATGGGCGCGCGGATGAAGATGGCATGATACGGCGCGGCGTCGCCCGTGCTGTTCGCCAGCGCCGGCACGTTCAGGTCAATCTCGAAGCTATCCACCTGCCGGCCAAAGGCGTTGCGCACCACGGTGATGTCCATTAGGCCGAGCAGGGGCTGGTCGCGGCCCACGTCACGCGCAAGGAGGATTGCCCCGGCGCACGTGCCCCAGATAGGCCGCTCGCGCCCGAACTCGCGCAGCGGCTCCATCAGCCCGTACCACGTTGCCAGCTTGCCGATGGTGGTGGATTCGCCGCCGGGGATGATCAGGCCACTCAACCCTTCCAGGTCGCGCGGCAAACGCACCTCCACCTCTTCCACGCCGAGGCGTTTGAGCGTGGCGATGTGTTCGGCAAAATCGCCCTGTAATGCCAGGACACCGAATTTCATCGTGCGCAATCCGTATTGCGTATCCCGTACGCAATACGCATTACGGAATACGCACTCTGTTCCACTACCAGCCGCGCACCGCCAGGTGCTCGCTCTCCGGCAGGCTGGCGACGGTGCGGCCCACCATCGGCTCGCCCAGGTTGCGGCTCACTTCGGCGATGATCTTCGGGTCGCGATAATGCGTGGTGGCCTGAACAATGGCGCGGGCGCGCTTGGCCGGGTCGCCGCTCTTAAAGATGCCGCTGCCCACGAACACGCCGTCCATGCCGAGCTGCATCATCAGCGCCGCGTCCGCCGGGGTGGCGATGCCGCCGGCGGCGAAGTTGACCACGGGCAGACGCCCAAGCTCCTTGGTCTCCTTCACCAGCTCATAAGGCGCGCCGATCTCCTTTGCATACGCGAACAGCTCTTCGTCGGCCATGGTTTGCAGGCGGCGGATCTCGCCCATCACCGCGCGGGCGTGGCGCACCGCTTCGACCACGTCGCCGGTGCCGGCCTCGCCCTTGGTGCGGATCATGGCCGCGCCCTCGGCGATGCGGCGCAGGGCCTCGCCCAGGTTGCGGCAGCCGCAGACGAACGGCACCTTGAAGGCATGCTTGTTGACGTGATGCTCCTCGTCGGCGGGGGTGAGCACTTCGCTCTCGTCAATGTAATCCACGCCCAGCGCCTCCAGCACCTGCGCCTCCACGAAGTGGCCGATACGGCACTTGGCCATGACGGGGATGCTGACCGCGTCCATGATGCGCAGGATAATCTCCGGGTCACTCATGCGTGCCACACCGCCCGCGGCGCGAATGTCCGCCGGCACGCGCTCTA
>JANWXR010000073.1 GCA_025057205.1 Anaerolineales bacterium
TTGAAGCCGATAGAAAATCAACACGCCGGCCAATCCGGCCAGCAATAGGATGATGCGCCACAGCGAGCGCGAACGCGGACGTCGCAGTGGAACGGAACGACCACGCAGGTACATCGGAAGGTATCTTAGCAGTCTCTTTATGGCTCTTTATGGGCAGCTTGCGCGCATCTTATCATTCGCAAAAGTGCAACGTCAAGAAAATTACGCGCTGCGCCGAAAGAACGTAGGGCAATCGTCAAAGTAAGATAGCTTAGACCACCATTAATCACACTTCTACATCGCCTTTATAATGGCCGCTCCGGGTATGTCAACCTCCCACTCTCCCGCGACGACGCGAACTGCTTCTGTGCCCTCGCTGTCCACTCTGGGCCTTGTTTTTGGGCTGCTGCTCCTGCTTGTCGTTGGTGTCTCGGCCTGGGCCGGTTATCAGGCCGGGCAGGCGCAACGCACTGCGCGGGCGCAGGCCGCCGAAGCCGCCGAACTCGAAGACCAGTTCCGGCGTGGCGTGGCCGACCTAGCGGCGGCGCGCTACCGTTTGGCCGCTAGCCGCTTTCAATACATCCTTGAGCGTCGCCCCGACTATCCCGGCGCCGCCGAGCGCTTGGCCGAAGCGCAACGTGCCTTGCAGGTGACCGTTGTCCCGACGCCTGCCCCTACCGAACCGCTGCCTGCGACCGACACACAAGACCCCGCGAAGATACTGGCGTTGGCCCGACAACTCACGGAGAAGGGAAACTGGGACGGCGCGCTGTTCGAGCTGGCGCTGCTGCGTGCCCTCGCTCCAACGTATGAGCCGCTCACGGTGGACGGCCTGATCTACACCGCTCTGCGCGGGCGCGGCATCGCTCGCATTCAGGACGAGTTGATGGAAGCCGGCATCACCGATCTCGACCACGCCGCCCGCTTTCGCCCGCTGGATGAACAGGCACGCAGCTACCGCGCCTGGGCGCGCCTCTATCTGGCCGCGCGCAGCTTCTATGGCCTGGACTGGCCGCGCGCCATCGGCATCCTGCGCGACCTATATGTGCTTGCGCCCAACTTCAAAGACACTTCGGCGTTGTTGTATGACGGCACGGTGAGCTTTGCCGCTCAGCTCAACGCCGCCGGCGACGCTTGCCAAGCCGCCGAGTATTACGCTTCCGCCCTGGAGTTGCGCAACGAACCGGCCATTGCCGAAGCGCTGACCCTTGCTCAAACCAACTGCGCCCTCACGCCAACGCCCGACCCGAACGCGCCGACGCCTGACCCAAACGCGCCCCCTCCCGAAGCTGCGACTCCCACACCAACGCCTTGAGCTTATGTTGCGCGGCTCTGCTTGCTTCAATCGAGCCTGCCTGTTATGATGCTCGCCTGTCCGGCGCGATGCGCCGCGCAATGCCCGTCAAACCAATCGTGCGCGGGGGGCGGCTGAAGAGCCGCCTTTTTTCAATCCGTTTTTTGCCGAGATGACGCCTCAACTACACCAGTCGTGTTGGCGTTTAGGAGTGCCTATTGCATGTGTTTTTACCGTGGACTGGCAGGTTTGCTAGCGTTCAGCTTATTGCTGGGCGCGTGCAGCCCCAACGTGGCGTTGAGCTACGAGCCGCTCACCAGCGATCGCCCTTTTGTGCAGCTCGTCGAAGGGCTGTCCGTTAGCGCCAACCCTGCCTCGCTGGGGGCCGATTTCGGCGTGAACCTGCGCGCCATTCCTACGGAGGCGCTGGCCAACGGCAACTCTGGCGATGCCGTCGCCGAGGCCGCCCACGCCGCCCGCCTGCCCTCGCTCACGCAGCGCAGCCCGCTCTTCCGCCTCAGCCAGAACGGGAATGCGCCTGAGCAACTCTTTCTCTCTCTCGTTGCACCCGCAGGAACGGACGCCGATCAACTGGATGTCTATGCCTGGGATGGCACGGCCTGGCGCTTTCTGCCCTCTCAGGCGCGCGGCGGACAGCGCGTGGCCGCAGTCAATCGGCTGCCGCAGGCTGTAGCGTTGTTTGAGGCTGTGCCCCCTTCACCTCTTACCGCCATTCTCATCGAGCCGGGCGACCTCTGGCCGCTCAACACCGTAGCCACCGGCTCCCAATTGCTGCTGGGCGGAATCACCGCCGAGGGCAGCGGCGCCTTCAGCGGTGTGCTTCCCAACCTGCCACCCGGCATTAGCGACCCGCTGTTCCCCATCGTGCGCGCCGACCTGGCCCGGACTCCTGCACTGCTCGATGATCCCGCCCTGCGCATCGTACATCTGCGGAACCTGCTCGGACTGGCGGGCAGCTACGCCGGCCTGACGCTCGACTACCGTAACCTGGCTGCCGGGCAGCGCGACTCTTTTACGACTCTGGTGAGCGAGCTGCAAACGCAACTGCGTGCGCAGAACAAAGTGCTGTGGTTAATGCTGGACGCGCCCACCGACCCGAACAACACGGGCGGCTATGACTGGGCCGCGCTCGGCGCAGCAGCAGAAGGCATCATCATGCGCTTACCTAACGACCCGCGCGCTCTGGGCAACGGCTCCGCCGACCTGTTGTTGGCCTGGGCTACCGGTCAGGTGGAGCGCAGCCGCCTGCGTCTGGCGACTTCGGCGCGGGTGATGAGCAGCAGCGCAGGCAGAGTGACGCCGGTGGACGCCGAAGTTGCCTTTGGCGCGCTCGGTTCGGTGACTCTCGGCGATGCGCAACTGCCGGTCGGCCAGCCCATCACTCTGATTCTTGCCGGACAGGCGCAGGCACTCGACTTCGACCCTGAAGCCTTCGCGCCGCGCCTGACGACCCCAGACGCCACCTTCTGGCTGCCTACAGCCGCGACTCTGCGCCGGCGTTTTGCCCTCGCCGAGAAGCACCGCCTCGGCGGCGTAGTGGCCGAGGACTTGTTCCGCGCCGGCACGCCCATCGAGATGCTGGCTGCCCTTGGCGATTACCGAAACGGAGTCCCTGCCAACGCTACGCCTGAGTCTGTTACGCTCACTTGGACAGTCAGCGACGCGAACGGCGTCATAGCGCAGGCGATGACACAACCCGGCGAAGCCTTCGTCTTCACCCCGCCGCAGGCCGGCGACCATCAGGCCGTTGTTCAGCTACAGCTTGGCGCTGCGCAGCGCGTGCTTGGCAGCGTGCCGCTTCAAGTGATGGCTGCGCCGGCTCTCGCACCGATCGCTCGGCCGCGACCCGGCGGCAACGCCGGCAGCAGAGGGAACACTGGCGGGAATACGGGCAGCAATAATCCCGGCGGTAGCAACACGGGCGGCGGAACCTCCGGTGGCTTCGTGCCACCGCCGCCCGTCACCAGCAGCACTTTCGAGCTGGGCGGGCAGGTGCCCGGCGTCATTGCGCATCCGGCGTTGATGAAGCAGGCCGGCATGCGCTGGGTCAAATTTCAGGTGCGCAGCGGCGGCGGGGATTACATCGCGGCTGCCAGAGCCAACGGCTTCAAGGTGCTGCTCAGCGTCATCGGCGACAAGAACCGCGCAACCGACCCGAGTTACTGGAACGAGTATGCCGGCTGGGTGGCCGGGCTGGCGGCGCAGGGAGCAGATGCCATCGAAGTCTGGAACGAACCGAACATTGACCACGAGTGGCCCGAGGGGCAGATCAGCGGCGCAACTTATACGCAGCTGTTGGCCAAGGCATACGGGGCCATCAAGGCCGCCAACCCCGGCACGCTGGTCATCAGCGGCGGGCCGGCGCCCACCGGCGCGGAGGCCGCCTTCCCGGGCCGCGTGATGAACGATGACAAGTTCCTGGCACAGATGGCGGCGGCGGGCGCGGCCAACTACATGGACTGCGTCGGCGTGCATTACAACAGCGGCACCACCTCGCCCAATGCCACCACCGGCAGCACGCTGGGTGGCTATCACTACTCCTTCTACTTCTGGCCGATGGTGGACGTGTACTGGAACGCCTTTGGCGGCAGCCGGCCACTATGCTTCACCGAGCTAGGCTACCTGACGCCCGAAGGCTACGGCCCGCTTCCGCCCCATTTTGCCTGGGCCGCTAACACCACCGTCGCGCAACAGGCGCAGTGGCTGGCCGAAAGCGCCAGCCTGGCCGCCGCCAGCGGCAAGGTGCGCCTGATGATTATCTGGAACGTGGACTTCACCTACTGGTCGGGCGACCCGCAGGCAGGCTACGCCATCGTCCGCCCCGGCGGAACTTGCCCGGCCTGCGCCGCCCTGGATGCCGTGATGCCCTGATACCGCCTTGCCGAACAGCTTGTAGAATTATCCCTTGAGAGACCTATGAGCCGGAAAGATTCTGAATCCACGAAGGAACACGAAGAAACACGAAGAAACTTGCGCCTCCTTCGTGCAACTTCGTGCCCTTCGTGGACTCCTTCGCGCCTCCTTCGTGCAACTTCGTGCCCTTCGTGGATCCCTTCGGTTGCGGCCGGAAGTCGCACGATGATGTCCCGATTTGCTCCGCTACTGGCCGTGTTCGCGCTGCTGGCCGGCTGCACCACACCGGCCCCCACCAATGCGCCGACCCCACTGGCCGAACTGCCTACCGTGGCGGTGAACATCGCGACCGTGACTCCGCCGCTGGCGACGAACACTGCCACCGCCGAACCACCGACCGCGACGACCGAACCTACGGCCACCTCTGTCGCGCCCCCACCGGCCACGGCGACCGCGAGCCAGAATCAGGCAAGCGTCCTCACCGTTCTGCAAAACGCCAACCTGCGCGGCGGGCCGGGCACAGCCTACGACGTGGTCGGAAGCCTGAACGCCGGCAGCACCGCCGAAGTGCTGGGCCGCGACGCTTCGGGGAGCTGGTTGGCCGTGCGCGTAGGTGATCAGCAGAGCTGGATAGCACGGGACCTTGTCAGCTATGCCGGCGAGGTGAGCGCACTGCCCATTCTGGCGGCGCCGCCCACCCCTCGCGTTGTGGCCGCGCTTACACCCACAGTGCGGGCTGTCTCATCCGCTACCGGCGGGGCGCGCGGCATCACCGGCAGTTTGCAGATGTGCGGCGGCAAGACCACGTTCGCCGCCGGCACGGAGCGCATCTGCTTCATCGAGACCATTCGCAACACGACCAACGCCACGGTTCAATACGGCATCATCGGCGTGCTGGCGACGAACACGGCAACCGGCGCAACGCAGTTCCAATCCAGCTGGAGCGCGTTCACCGGGCCGTTGGCCATTGACCCCGGCTGCACCGGGCCGACCGATCGCTGCGGCGGCCCCTGGGAAGATGGCATGTACATCGCCACGCCGGGCACCTACCGGCTCACGCTCAACATCTGCTTCACGCCCAGCATCGAAGGCTGCACCAGCGGCGGAGACTGGGTGACGCTGACGCCGGGCATTGAGATCGTGGTGCGGTGACTCTTTCGCAAGGGAACGACCATGACCGACCAAACGACTCAATCCGTCCCGACCCCGCCATCGCGTCCGGGTTTCCCACTCGGCGCCGTCATCGGCATCGCTGTGCTGGCGCTGGTAGGCGTGGCGATGCTGGGCTTCGCGCTTATCAGCCTGATTGACCAAAGTCCCCCCCCTCCGCCCACCCAGCCGATTGCCCAGCTTCCTACAACTGCGCCGACCGTGCCCATCGTCATCCCCACCGCCACTGCGCCGCCGCCCGCCACTCCCACCGAGGCCGCGCCGCCCACCGTTGCACCCACCGACACACAAGCCGCGCCGGCGCCGGCAACAACCACCGCCCCTACAACACCCGTGCTCACCATCAACGTCCCGGCCAATGTACGCTCCGGCCCGGGCATTAACTATCCCGTCATTGGCGGCCTGAGCGTTGGCGCAACGGCAGAAGTGGTTGGGCGCGATGCGTCGGCGACGTGGTATGTCATCAACTATCAGGGTGGCCAGGGTTGGGTCTCTAACCAGGTAGCGCAGTATTCCGGCGATACCAACGCACTGCCGGTCATCGCCGCGCCTCCCACACCCCGTCCCATTGCCACGCCGGTTCCACCCACGCCCACGCCGCGCCCGGCGGCCACTGCTACCGGCGTCGCCGGCGGGATCGGCGGCATCCGTGTGGACTACTTCTATCTCACCAACAACATCACACAGGTCAGTGCAGGGACCCCCTTCCAGTTCCGCTTCAAGATTACCAATCTCACCGGCCAGCCGCTGCACTTCGGCGGCATGGGCGCAATTGCGCTGCCGGGCGGCCCGGCTCAGCCGTCATGGTCAACCGTGACGGATGGTAAGCCTATCCCCATTGGCGGCGAATTGGAGTGGGAAGACAACATGGTGATCACACAACCTGGCACCTATAAGATTCATTTAGGCATCTGCCCACAGGGTACGCAGTCTTCGTGTGAGAACCCCGCCGGCTGGCAGGTGCTGAGCGCCGGCATCACCCTCGTTGTCAACTAATTCAACTGTTGGAGAAATGGGTCAGAAACGCAACACTCTCTCTTTGTTCGTCGGACTGTGGCTGGGGCTGACGGCGGTGGCCGGCCTGTGCACTTTCATTCTACTTTACTGGGCGACCTCCGGCGGATTCGATAGCGACGCAGCGGCCGCACCCACGCAGCCGCTTGCTATCGTGACTAACTGGCCCACCACCCCAGCGCCAACGAACCCTGCGCCGCCCACTTCTTCTGGCGAAGCCCCGCCGGCCTGCAACTGGCTGCCGCTCCCGGCCTCGGGCTTTGGCTATGGCATTCAGGTGCATGCCCTTATGCCGGGCAGCGACAACAGCTATTGGATGACGATGGTGCGCGACAAACTGGGAATGCACTGGGTGAAGCTTCAGGTGCGCTGGTACTTCCTGGAGCCGCAGCCGGGCCAGATTGACTGGTCTCTGCTCGATAGCGCTATAGATGCAGCCTGCGGCAACGGCCTGCGCGTCATGCTCTCCGTGGTGGCTGCGCCAAAGTGGACGCGCGCTAACCCGCTGCCCACCGAGCTGGGCGAAGCGCCTCCCGACGACTACCAGCTCTACGCCGACTTCGTGGGCAAGATTATTGATCGCTATCCCGGCAAGATTGCAGCCATCGAAGTCTGGAACGAAGCGAACTTGGAGCGCGAGTGGAACGTGCCCGCAGGCGTCAACGCCGCCGACTTCGCCCGCCTGCAACAGGTGGCCTACAACGCCATCAAGGCGCGTGACCCGTACATCATCGTCATCGCTGGAGCACCCGCGCCCACCGGCATCAATTGCAACGGCTCCTGGCCGGCCTGCAGCGGCGGACGGCCTATAGTGGTGGACGACGCCACCTTCCTGCGCCGGTTCATCGCCGCCGGCGGCCTCAACTATGCCGATTGCATGGGCACGCACTCCAACGGCACCAACTTGCCGCCGACGGCGGACGGTGCCAACCCACCGCCTAACACCGGCTATACCTTCACCGGCCCGTGGACAACGCCGCACTACTCCTGGGCGCTCAAGAGTCAAGTAGAGACCTATGCCCGCATCATGCAGGAGGCCGGCATTCGCAAGCCGCAGTGCGTCACCGAGTTCGGCTATGCCGCTGCAGTGGACGGGGTGTTTCCCGAAGGCTATGGCTTCGCCGCCGACATCAGCGAGCAGGAGCAGGGCCAGTATCTGGTGGAGGCCTTCAACTGGATGCGCGACTCCGGCCTTGTGCAGATGGCCTTCCTCTTCAACCTTGATTACGGCCCCAAAGGCGGCGACCCGTCGCAGGACGACAACGTCATCTTCAGCCTGCTCACCCGCGCCGGTGCACCCCGCCCCGCCTTCGACGCCATCGGCGCGATGCCCAAGCCATAGATTGGGGATTTGGGATTTGGGATTTGAGATTTGGGATTTGAGATTTGAGATTTGGGATTTGAGATTTGAGATTGAAGGCACCCTACCCTCATAATCTTCAGTCTTCCATCTCCAATCTCCAACCTCCAACCTCCAACCTCCAATCTCCAATCTCCAATCTCCAACCTCCAATCTCCAATCTCCAACCTCCAACCTCCAATCTCCAACCTCCAACCTCCACCTCCATGCCCTGCCGCCTCAGCTTCATAGCCCTGTGCGCGCTGCTGGTGGCCTGTGCCTCGCCATCACCCGCGCCAACAGCAACACCGACCACCGTAGCCCGTCCATATCCGCTGCCGCCGCGCATGCGGTCGCCGGAGTACGGCATTCAGGTCTTTCTGTGGTGGACGATTGACGGCAAGACCGCCGACAACGACGTGCGGCTGGTGCGCGATATGGGCTTCGGCTGGATCAAGCAAAGGTTCAGCTGGTTTGATATCGAGCTGGCGCCGGATGAGCACGCCTGGCAGCGGGCCGATTGGATTTTGGAGATAGCAGAGAAGTACGGGCTGAAGCTGCTAATCCGCCTGGACGGCATCCCGCCCTGGGCCAGAGTGGACCCGGCCAGCGTTCCCGCCGAGGAATTCACGCCGGTGGATGTAACCCAGTTCGCCGACTATTGCGGCACGGTGGCTGCGCGCTACGCGGGCCGCATCGCCGCCTACGAGGTGTGGAACGAGCCGAACCTGGCGCGTGAGTGGGGCGGCCGGTCGCCCAACCCCACTGGCTATGTCGCGCTGCTCAAAGCCTGCTACCTCGCCATCAAGGCCGCCGACCCGCAGGCCATCGTCATCTCTGCCGGTATGGCGCCCACCGGCACCGACGACCTTGCCGTGGCGATGCCTGATGACAAATTCATCACGCTGATGTATGAAGCCGGCGCAGCACCGTACTTCGACATGCTCGGCGTCCACGCGCCGGGCTTTATGAACCCGCCCGAGCGCTCGCCCGATGAGACCGAGGCCGACCCGGCCCTGCAGGCGCGCTGGATCACCTTCCGCCGCGTTGAGGACCTGCGCGCGCTGATGGTGGCGCACGGCGATGCCGACAAACAGGTTGCCATCACCGAGATGGGCTGGACGACCGACCGCGTGAACCCCGACTATTCCTGGTTCGCCGTCACGGAGGAGCAGCAGGCCGATTACCTGGTGCGGGCCTATCAGTTTGCTAAACGGAACTGGTCGCCGTGGATCGGCCTGATGAGCATGGTCTACATCGCCGACCCGTTCTGGACGGAGGCCGACGAGCAATACTGGTGGGCCATCACCCGGCCGGTGAAGCCCGGCGACCCGCCGCAGGTGCTGCCGGCGTATGAGGCGTTGAAGAGAATGGAGAAGTAATCGCGCCCGGTATCGCCTTCACGGAATACGCAATACGCACTACGCAATACGTAATTCCGTATTTCGTATTCCGTATTGCGTATCACGTAGGGCGCGCCACCTTCACCCACTCCCCCACCAGATGCAC